>NZ_JBGLYU010000014.1:0-118113 GCF_047304235.1 Variovorax sp. Varisp36 | reverse complement strand
GCGGAATTGGTAGACGCACTAGTTTCAGGTACTAGCGAGTAACATCGTGGAGGTTCGAGTCCTCTTCTGGGCACCAAGTTTAAACAGACCTTTACCAGGTCATTCGATTCAAGCCACCGGCCTCCGGTGGCTTTTTTCATGGCTGCTTGAATTTGCATCGAGCAGCCGGCGCAGCAAAGTTGCTTCGCAAAAATATGTATAATCGCAATCTTTGCTGAAAAGCAAAAACAAGCCCAGATGGCGGAATTGGTAGACGCACTAGTTTCAGGTACTAGCGAGTAACATCGTGGAGGTTCGAGTCCTCTTCTGGGCACCAAATTCAAGCAGACCCTTACCAGGTCATTCGATTCAAGCCACCGGCCTCCGGTGGCTTTTTTCTTGTCCATTCGAATCCGCATCAAACGGGCAATGCGATCAGGTCGTGGCCCTCGGCACCCACGATGCGCGCGCGGGTGAACTCACCCACCTTCAGCGTCTTGCTGATCTTCTCGGGCGGCAGCAGGCGAACCGTGCCGTCGATCTCCGGCGCATCGGCGTACGTGCGCCCCACTCCACCCTTGCGGCCCATGCCCGGCGCCGAATCAACCAGCACCTGCATCGTCGAGCCAACACGCTTCTGCAGCTTGGCGATCGATACGATCTCCGCCACCTCCATGAAGCGGGCGCGACGCGCTTCACGCTCCGGCTCGGGCAGCATGCCGGGAATGTCATTGGCGGTCGCGCCCTCGACCGGGCTGTAGGCAAAGCAACCAGCACGATCGATCTCGGCTTCCCGGATGAAGTCGAGCAGATGCTCGAACTCCCGCTCCGTCTCGCCAGGAAAGCCGGCGATGAAGGTGCTGCGGATCACAAGCTCCGGGCACACCTCGCGCCAGCGCGCCAGCCGCTCCAGATTCTTCTCGCCACTGGCCGGGCGCTTCATGCGCTTCAGCACATCGGGATGGCTGTGCTGCAACGGCACGTCGAGGTACGGCAGCACCTGGCCGCTGGCCATGAGCGGAATGACTTCGTCGACGCTCGGATACGGGTACACGTAGTGCAAACGGACCCATGCGCCGTAGGGCTCGGCGATTTCACCCAGCGTGCGCACCAGTTCGAGCATGCGGGTCTTGACCGGCTTGCCATCCCAGAACCCGGTGCGGTACTTCACGTCGACGCCATAGGCCGAAGTGTCCTGGCTGATCACCAGCAGTTCTTTCACGCCGCCTTCGAACAGGGCCTTCGCCTCGCTCAGAACATCTCCGACCGGCCGCGACACGAGGTCGCCGCGCATCGAGGGAATGATGCAGAAGGTGCAGCGGTGGTTGCAGCCTTCGCTGATTTTCAGGTAGGCGTAGTGGCGCGGCGTCAGCTTGAGGCCGGCAACGCCGAAGGTGTTCGGCACCAGGTCGATAAACGGATCGTGCGGCTTCGGCAGGTTCGCATGCACCGCGTCCATCACCTCCTGCGTGGCATGCGGACCGGTCACGGCCAGCACGCTCGGGTGCATCTGGCGCACCAGGTTGCCCCCCTGGTCGCCAGTCTTGGCGCCCAGGCAGCCAGTAACGATCACACGGCCGTTCTCGGCCAAAGCCTCACCGATGGTGTCGAGGCTCTCCTTCACGGCATCGTCGATGAAGCCGCAGGTGTTGACGATCACTAGATCGGCGCCTTCGAAAGTCTTGGCGGTTTGATAACCCTCGGCACTCAGCTGGGTCAGGATCAGTTCGGAATCGGTAAGGGCCTTGGGACAGCCCAGGCTCACGAATCCGACCTTGGGGGCGGCCGGCGTGGCCGTACGTTCGGGGGAGGCAACTTCGCTCATATGCCTCTATTGTCCCAGCTATCGGTGACGGCTGGGCATTCAAGGGCGCTTGATGCCAAAGGCCCCCAGTACCTGTTCGGTGTTTTTTTGCATCTGCTCCTGCATCTGCAGGAAAACGTTCTTCGATTGCTCGACGTAATTGCCCATCAGCCCCTGCAGCATCGGAGACTGCATGGTCATGAAGCGCGACCACATTTCCGGCGTCAGCCCCTCGGCCTTCTCGGCCAACTGTGCCTGCACCTCGGTCATGGCCTGGATGTTCTTCTCGAGATACGGCCCCATGTAGCCCTGCATAGCCTGTCCATAGAACCGGATGATGTTGGCCAGGACCTGCTCGGTGAACATCGGCGCGCCGCCCGCTTCTTCTTCGAGAATGATCTGCAGCAGGATGCTGCGAGTGAGGTCGTCGCCCGTCTTGGCATCGCGCACCACGAACTGGGCGTTCTGGATGACCAACTGCTTCACCTCGGTCAGCGTGATGTACGTGGATGTCTCGGTGTCGTAGAGCCTTCGGTTGGGGTACTTCTTGATCACACGCTGTACCGGCTTGACCCCGGACTTCTTGCTCTGCACTGCGGACTCCTTCACATGGACGCCCATGTCATCGGATGATTCTAGGGAGCGGTTTTGCTGCGCCGCGACAAGGTTTACCCTGACCGGGCTCGCCGCCTTCCTCAATCCGACGATGTCGCGTACTCCGCGCCGCACGCATGGCAGGCGGCCGACTCGGGCCGCTCTTCGTCGGCCTCTCGAAAACGCAGCGGTGTTTTTTGGCCGTAGACCACCCAGCAGCGCGGACAGTGCTCCTGCCCCACGGTCGGCAGGTAGGCACGAGCGCGCTGTTCGGCGCGCTCTTCGGTCAAGGGCATGCCCTGGCGTTGGGCACGCGCCACTTCGCGCGCCGCCATCGTGTCGGTACGTCCACCCGCGTGGTCGTTGATGCCGTAGACAGCGCGCGCAAACTCGATGGGAGCCTGCTTCAACAGCGCCGCAAGGCGCTTGTCGGCATGAGCCCGATCAACCAGCGTTGATCGCGTATTCATCGGATCGCTTGTCAAGAAAAATGGAATGAGGATGCAGAGAGGCCAAGGTAGCACAACAACATGGTCGAGGGCTTTTTCCGCATCACCGCAAATGGGACGATATGTGCACCGGGGAACCCGGTGCATGCTCTGTTCAACGGGTCCGGTGGTTGGCCGGGGTTGAAACAGAAATTGGTAGGCGCGATTGGACTCGAACCAACGACCCCCACCATGTCAAGGTGGTGCTCTAACCAGCTGAGCTACGCGCCTAAGGATGTGTCCGAGAAGCAGCTATTGTAGCAGGAGAAAACGCGCTTTTCAGCGGCGACGTGCAGATCGCACACCAATAACTGCAGTGACCAGCCCCAGGACCTGCGTGAGCCGCGCGGCATCTGCGATTTCCACAGTGAACGTCATCCACGCCGTGCCCTTGATCGACTGCGTCTGCACGCCGATCACGTTCATCTTCTCGCGCGCAAACACGTCGGAGATATCGCGCAGCAACCCTTGGCGGTCGGCCGCCTCGACGGCCACGTCCACCGCATACACAGGCGCATCGGCACCCTTCTTCGCAACGCCCCACTCCACATCGATAACGCGCTCGCCATCCTTCGCTGCCATCGTGCGGAAGTTGCTGCAATCGCCGCGGTGCACGCTGACGCCATGGCCCCGCGTGACGAAGCCGCGAATGGCATCGGGCGGCGCGGGCTTGCAGCACTTGGCGAGCTGCGTCATCAGCGAAGACACGCCCACCACCAGCACGCCGCCCTTGCCCGATTTTTCGCTGCCGCGCGCTTTCTTGATAAGCACGCCGTCATCCGGCCCCGGTGCGGGCTCGGGCGGACGCAGCAGCGTCTCGATGTTGCGCAGCGAGAACTCGTCCTTGCCCACCACTTCGAACAGGTGGTCCGCCGACTTGAAGCCGAGCTGCGACGCCAGGTCTTCGAGCCGCACTGCTGTCTTGCCTTCGCGCTGCAGCAGCTTCTCGACCGCTTCGCGTCCGCGCGCCACGGTCTCGTGCGTGATCTGTGCGTTGAACCATGCGCGCACCTTCGCGCGCGCACGATGGCTGGCCAGATAGCCCAGTTCAGCATTGAGCCAGTCGCGCGACGGACCGCCCTCCTTGGCCGCGATGATCTCGACCGTCTGCCCGTTCGACAGCGGCGTGTTCAACGGCACCATCGCACCATCGACGCGCGCTCCGCGGCAGCGATGGCCCAGCGTGGTGTGCACGGTGTAGGCAAAGTCGACCGGCGTCGCGCCCTGCGGCAACTCGACGATGGCGGCATCGGGCGTCAGCACATAGATGCGGTCGTCGAACAGACCCTGACCCTGCAGGCCGCCCGACAGATCGCGCTCCCATGCCAGCAGTTGCCGCAGCACCGCGATCTTCGCGTCGTACTCGCCACTCGCCCATACGCCCGCGTAGCCCTTGTGGCCCGCTTCCTTGTAGGCCCAGTGCGCCGCCACGCCATGCTCGGCGTGGTCATGCATTTCTTCGGTGCGGATCTGGATCTCGATCGGCTTGCCCGCCTTGCCATCCACCAGCTCGCGCACCACCGTGTGCAGCGACTGATAGCCGTTGGGCTTGGGCCGCGCGATGTAGTCGTCGAACTCCTCGTCGATCGGCTGGAAGTGCGAATGCACCCACGCCAGCGCCGCGTAGCAATCCTTGACGTCGGGCACCACCACGCGCAGTGCGAGGATGTCGAAGACCTGCTCGAAGTCGAGCGACTTGCCGCGCATCTTCTTGACGATGCTGTAGATGTTCTTGGGGCGCCCCTGCACAGTGGCCTTGACGCCTTCGGCCTGCAGTTCGTGCTCGAGCTGCGAGCGCAGTTGCTCGATGTGCCCCTCGCGCTCGATGCGCTTTTCGTCGAGCAGGCGCGCGATCAGCTTGTAGGTTTCGGGCTCGAGGAAGCGGAACGAGAGGTCCTCGATCTCCCACTTCACCTGCCAGATACCCAGCCGGTTGGCCAGTGGCGCGAACACCTGCAACGACTCGCGAGCCACGCTCTCGGGCGCAGGCTGCTTGCTTGCGGCCGCATGCCGCAGCGTCTGCAGGCGCGAAGCCAGCCGCAGCATCACCACGCGAAGGTCGCGCGAGAACGCAAGCAGCATCTTGCGCACGTTCTCGGTCTGCGCGCCCGCGCCTTCGACGTGATGCCCCTGCGACGCGGAGCGGGCCTGCTCCTGCACACGCACCAGCTTGGTCGTCTCGACGGCGAGCGCTGCAAAGTTGTCGCCGAACACCTTGGCGATCACCTCCTGCGGGCGATTCAGGTGCTGACACGAATAAACCAGATAGCTCGCCGCCTGCATGGCCTCGGAGCCACCCATCTTCGCGACGATGGCGGCAACCGCGTCGGCATGCGCGAGCGAGTTCTCGCCCGTGTCGAGCTTCTCGTCGGCGATCAGCGGTTCGGCGAACGCACGCGCGCGCGCCAGCATGTTTTCCATCACCGGCGTACGGTCGGCCGTTGCCGCGGACAACGGATAGTCGACCATGGCCGCGTCGGACATGGGTGCCGTCTGGAGACTCGAGGAATCGCGCTTCACGCTTCAATCAATCAATCGAACAGGAAGTTGGTGACAGCGGCGATCTGCAGGGGATCGACAAAGGTCGGCGCGTGGCCCACGCCTTCGAACTCGACCAGCGTGGCGTGCGGGCCGCGCTGTGTCATGGCCAGTGCGGTTTCGCGCGACAACAGATCCGATTCGGCGCCCCGCGTGACGAGCGTGCGCGCCTCGATGGCGTCGTACAGGCTCCACATGATCGCGCCGCCCTGCGCCGCGGCCTCGGGCGTGATGGCGCGCAGCGCCACGCCGATGGCGGGGTCGTAGTGAAGCAGCCAGGCCCCCTCGTCGCCGCCAGCCTCGGCCTTGGCCGAACCATCGGCAGTGCGCTGCGACGCGGGCACCACCATGTGCTGCGACAGCGCCAGCCACTGCGCGGGCGTGTGCGGCCCGAAGCTGGTCGACAACGTCCACATGGCATCGGCTGCCGCCTGCACGCTCGCGTAGGAACCGTTCTTCCCTACGTAGGCGCCGATGCGCTGCACTGCGGCCGGCTCGATCGTCGGACCGACATCGTTCGCGATGAAGCGGCGGATGGGCCGCGCCAGCGGCAGTTCCTTGTGGCCCGCGAGCACGAAGCCGATCAGCCCGCCCATGCTGGTGCCGAGGTAGTCGAGCGTGCCGATGGCCTGCTCGCGATGGAGCTGCGCGATCAACGCGACCATGTCGGCCGCATACACCGGCACCTGATAGAAAGCGGGGTCGCGCAGCCAGTCGCTGCGCCCACGGCCCACCACGTCGGGGCAGACCACGCGCACATCGCCGGCAGCGCGCGCCACGATGGCCTGAGCCAACAGGTCGAAATCGCGGCCCTGCCGGGTCAGCCCGTGCACGCAGATCACGACATGCGCACTGCGCGCGTCGCCCCATTGCCAATAGGCCATGCGATGGCCGCCTTGGGCGTCATCGCACGCCACGTAATGAAGCGTCGGTTCTGTCATGAAAACGAAGTCGTCCTGGTGCGGATAATTGTCTCGTCGCATCCTACTTCAACCGGACTGTGACTCTCGGTTTCCGGGGGAAGAAACCCCAGCGTCAGCCTCAACAAGCCGTCCCAACACGGGCATCCTCGCGCGCTTGCTGACCCGCCTCGCGCCCACGTAGTCGAAGACCGTCGAACGCGCTATACCGAACGTCCGTGCCAGATCAGACGCGGACACGCCCTCCCCCTTCAGCCGCCGAAGCTCTGCTACCTGCAGATCGTCCAGCTTCCGCGAGCTTCCGCCCCACCTGACACCCCGCCGATACGCGGCAACCTGCCCAGCCAATACGCGCTGATGGATCAAGGATCGCTCCAGCTGGGCGACCGCGCCGAGCACCTGCAGCATGAAGACGCCGAGGGGGTTAGTGGTGTCTATAGGCTCCGTCAGAGACTTGAACCCACATCCGCTTGCCTTCAACTGCTCAATGAGATCCAGAAGATCCACCAGCCCTCGGGACAATCGATCCAGCTTCCAGACCACGAGAACATCGCCCTGCGCCATCCCTGCAAGTGCCCGCCGTAGCTCTGGCCGAGGGCCGACAGAGCTGCCCTTCTCCGCGAAAACGTGCTTCACGCCTGCAGCTCGCAAAGCATCCATCTGCAAATGCGTCTCCTGCTCGCTGGTGGAGACACGCGCGTACCCAATCAACATCTGATCCTCCAATAAAAAAGCCACCCCTCCGGTGGCTTGACAACTGTGCAGCAAAGAGGGGAACAGGGTGCGCGACGGCCCTACATGGGGGGTCTGCACCCCCATACCCCCAGCCCCCACAAGTGGGGCCCCCGGTTGTTCTTCAGTGAAGGGGGTGGCCTGGGCCTGCGCGACTACGCCGACTCACGTGGTGAGTTCACGCAGCCATCGACGCAGATCGCGCACGAGCCATGCGCCAACGACCCACACGGCCAGCGCGGTGATGGTCAGATCGATGAGCGTGAAGAGCATGAGTGAATTGTCCTCGGCAGACCGCCCCTACGGCGTGCGGCGCAAGCTTGCCCGCCTACGTGTCGGCCTGCCGCCTAGCGACGAGCCCCAGACGCCTGCACGCCCTGCGGATCCCGCCAGCCCGGCCCGTCGATCACCACGAGGGTCGGCGAGGCGCCAGACGGCCCCGCAGGCGCGTTTTGCGCGACGGCCGCTACCTGGGTGGCCTGGGCCGGCTTGAACGCGTTGTAGGCGTCAAACGGCGGGTTCTCAAGCCAGGCTTTGCACTCGGAATCCGACAGGCCGGCGCTGGTGCCCTGCTGCGTGACGCACCGACAGCCCTTGCTGTTGCAGATCGCGCCAGCGACCACGGGCATGGCAGCGACCTTGCGCAGATCGTCATACGCGGGCGCGCTCTCGGGCTTGCTGCTGATGCGCGGCACCCAGTCCACGCGGTCATCGATGGTCTTGGCCTGCGTGGCGGCGACTGCGGCCGGCGCGGCCGGCGCTCCCTGCGCGGGCGGCGGCTGATCCTTCTTCGCCTGGGCCGCTGCCTGCTCTGGGTTCATGCGGGCGTGCATGCGCTGCGCGACGGTGGGGCCGAGGATCGCCATGGCAACGAAGCCCAGCAGGATGAACCACACGAGGCCGGGAATGCTGCGCTTCTGCTTGGTGTGCAGATCGGCGCTCTTGTAGAGCTTGAAGACCTTCTTGTCGTAGCGCCACGGCTTCTTGTTCACGGCCTTGGCGTACATCAGGGTGCGGCTCGCGTGGTCCCATTCGTACACGACGGCGAACGGCATATTGCCGACGCGGCGCACGTGCAGATGCCGGTTGCAGAGCATCGCCAGGTTGCGCTCGGTAAGCATCAGCCCCTGCGTGATGAGGATGAAGTCCACGCCCATGTGCCGGTGCGTCTCCAGCGCCTGAATGTCGGGCGGCACGGCCGAGCCGTTGGCGCGTGGCGTCCAGACCTTCTGGATCTCGTCAAACACGATGATCGCGCCTGGCTTGGCCCACTCGTGCCAGTTGCGCAGGCCTCCGGTGGCCGATCCGTCGATGAACTCGTGATCGATCATGAGCCCGCGGATGTTGGTGTAGATGGTGCGCGGGAACTCGCGCGTTTCGCCGTCGACCTCCTGCGTGATCTTCGTGCCGACGAGGCTCAACAGCAGCTTGCTGATGGTGTAGAGCGTTTTGCCCGCACCAGGTGTGCCGGTGATGATGGTGATCATGACGGAGACTTCCCGAGGATGCTGGTGGCGTTCTGGATCGACCACAGCATGAGCTTCGTGGCGCACGCGCCGAAGATGACGCCCACGGCCTTCCCGATCCAGAGGTAGAGCGCGAGCGAAACGAGGTCAGCCGGCATCGCCATGAAGCTGGACACGAACAGCGACTTGACCTGCCCGAGCGCCGCTTCGACGCCGACGATGGAGACCACTGAGAAGCCCAGCGCGATGAGCATCTTGGCGAGCATGGGCTGCACCAAGGAGAGCAGGAAGGTGCCGAACTTCATGTGGACCTCCCACCGATGCCAGGCATGACGATCAAGAACGCGGCGAACGTCGCGAGCGTCATCACGACGGCGCGGATGGGGAGCATGAGCTGGCACGCCTGCGCCCAGTCCCAGGCCTTGACGGTCTGACCGTTGTGCAGCGTCAGCACGCGATCTGCGGGGCAGCTACCGCCGCCGAAGAGGTTCTCTTCGTGGAAGCTGACTTCCTTGGTGCTCTTCGGGATCTCGCCGTCCGGCGTGTCGAAGTCGATCTTCTGGCACGCGATGATCTCGGGGTGCTCCTTGCACAGATCGAGCTTCTCCGGCTCCTTGCCGTCAGTACTGGTCGGTGATGGTGTGGACGGCCCCGTTATGCCGGTCGGACTGGTGCCTGTGACGGTCTCCGGCTGCGCGTCGAGCCTAGTTGGCTCCGACGCCGTGGGCGCGGGAACATAGCGGGTAACCGGCTGCTGGTATTGCTGCGGGTTGGTGTTGGGCACGGGGCGCGGCAAGCCCTGCGGTACGCGCAGCGGCTGAGGGTTTGGCGGGTTGATGGAGTCAGGGTTGAACACGTAAGGCGTGCTCGGGTCCAGGGGATATGGAACACCCTGCGGGATGACGGGAGGCAGAGGCTTGTTAGCCATCTCGTCCTCGATCTGCTGGGGCGTAACCACCTGGGGCGGCGGCTCTGCCACGCAGCCCTCCGGGATCTTGTACCAGCCGGCCGGGCAGGTGTCGGGCCGGCTGAGCATTGGCACGCCTTGGTAGTCCGGGTACACGGTGCCACTGGCGACCCGCATGGTCATCGAATATCGCTGTGTGGTGCACGTGTGCGTGGTGTACGTGCTGCCGTTCGTGCTGACGGAATTGAGGTACGCGGTGGCCGCATTACACGCGCCCTCCGTCGTCGGGAACCACTGGTCTGACGAGTTCCACCCTTGGGTCTTGTACTCGGTGCCGGTGGATTGCGGCGGGGTCTCCAAGCCGGGGCCACAGGTACGCACCCACTGCCCGTTCTTCTTCTCGAAGCAGTTGGAGGCCAACCACGCAACGCCGAGGGCCACGCCGACAACCGGCACCAGACCACCGACGACACGGCCAGCAAGGACGCGCGCAGCACCAGGGCCAAGGCGAATAGCTGCGGAGGTCTCCCCGGCACCGGCAAGCGCGGGGCCGGGTATGCGGGCGTAGGGCGCCTTCTCAAGCAGGCCCTGAAGCGCTGTCGGGCCGGCGGGGGTGTAAGTGCCGCCCGCCATTCCTGCAGGCGCGGCCGGGGTGATGAACCCTGCCCCGGCGCTCAGTGAAAAGCAACCCAGAGCACAAGCAGCCCACCAAGCGCGAGCATAAGTTCGATGGAAGATGGCATGGCTATTTGTCATCGGGTGCGATGAAGAGATTGAGGAGTTGCCGCATGCAGAACACGGCGAAGACGATGCCCAGCAGCAGGCCGAACACCACGCCTATGTCGGCGAGGTTGTCCGTCTGCGGCGGGGCGGGCGCGAGCTGCACAGTGACCGTGCAATCGGCCGTGCATTGGATAGCCTGCTCAGCCACGCGCCGCCCCTTCGGCTTACAGCCAGCCGAGCTTCTGGCCCAGCTTGCGCAGGCCCCAGATGGCGACACCCGCGCCGATGATCAGCGCCAGGGCGGCGAGCGCATCGGTCTTGTAGGTGTTGGCCTCGGTGGTGACGTTCTCGGGCAGCGCGGCGAGCGCGGTGCCTGCCGTTGCAGCCAGGACGGCGGGAATCGAGGCCAGGCGGATTGCGGTTTGCTTGTTCAATTTCAACTCCTTGTGTGCCGGTCGTTAATGGAGGTACGCACCCGGACCGGCGTCGGGTGTGTTCGTGTGTTCGGTGATCCAGCAGAACGGGCCAGCGGCCTCGATGCGGCGCGGGGTGGTCCGCACTCGGATAAAGCTCTGAAAACCGCCGCCTGTTGGTGCGAACTCAGAGAGCAGAAGCTCTCCGGTCTGGTCATTGCGATAGCCGCCTCCCTTCGCAGGTCTGAAGCGGTCGGCGATCGAAGCGTTGCCCTGCACATACGCAGGCCAAAGAGCCCAGCGACGAATAGCAGCGCCAACAGAGCAAAGCCCTCCGACGCCGTGAATGCGTGCTCCACGGGGGAACCCTCCTACGTTCTTGCTGTCCGCCTTCTTGGCGTAGCTCATGAGGTAGGCCACGGGTGCGCGGCCCTTCTCGGTGTTGGTGAAACCGTGCGTCCACCAACCGCGCTTGTCGGCCATGGGCATCGAGACGCCAGGGGGGAGAAAGAAGATCGCGTGGTAGTGGATGACGCCACGGCCTTGGCCGTCCTCGCGGCGCTTGCCGTCCTGCAGTTCACCGACCCACACGTACTTCAAGCGCTGGCCGGGGCAACGGTCCTTGAACCACGCGCGGACCTTGCGCAGGTAATCGGAGATGTGGCGCGGACGCCAGTCCTCATTCGTTCCGCGATAGGTGAGGGTCACCATCACGTTGTTGTCACCAACGCCGTCGCCGAGGTTCAGGAGGCACTTCGCGCCAACGCCCACGGCCTTGCGCAGGCGGTTGACTCGCGCTTGCGCGCGGTCGATCTGAATGCAGTGCTCTGCCCAAACCATCACCGTCGGAAGGGAAGGCTTCAAGGCAAAACCACTTGTTGATTCTGAGACAAGCCCGCGCGCTGCGCGCGCTTCCGGAGCACGCGCCGAACGCTCAAGAACCGCAGCCAGGTTCGCATCGCGAGCGGCGATCCACTCGGGCGAGCGGACCATGCGAGCAGCAGCCAGGTCAACGTGCGAGGCGTAGTGCATGGTCATGCGCAGTTCCTCGCGACCTCGACCAACCACGCAGCGAACGGAGCTGGCGTGCGTTCCCGCTCCGGACGACCCATTCGCTCGACGGTGGTAAACGTCGGCGCGTTCTCCACGTACGGAACCTCCGGCACAGGGCCGACGATGTAGAGCGAGGTCGCTTTCGGAGCACGATGGCCCCACCAGCTCTGCAGCACCGGCACGAGAACGCCGCCGTGAGAATCACGCATGCCGAAGCCGAGGCATCCCGTCTCGCGCCAGAGCTTCGAGGTGCTGGGGTGCTCCAGCACCCCGCCGTTCTCGCGAACCTTCTCCATCGCCCACAAAGCCAGCTCGCGCTCACCGTCACGCGGCTTCGCGAAGTGAGAGAGCTTGCCCCACGAGCGGCACGGGGGATGGAAGACGCCAGGGCAACCACCCGGCCAGGTGAGCGCGTTGCGCTCGAAGTCGTAGCAGTCCACGCCGAGGGCGGCGTAGTGGTTGGTCTTGCGCACGAACAGCGCTGCCACGGGCGTCATCCTTCAACCAAGTGCGATGCCTGCGCGCGGAGCGAGTCCCACAGGCGTTGTTCATAGGGCGACAGCGAACGCGCTTCGCCGCCGTCGAGGCCTTCGAGCCAGTAGCGAAGGCGGAGGAAGTTGCGGGCGTAGGCGCTCACAGCGACTCACCCGAGAGCGGCACACCAGCGGCGCTGTAAGTCACGTCGATCACGACCTGACCATCATCAGCGGATGCCTCGACGCTGATCGCGTCCAAGCCGTCTTCCTGAGCAGCACGCAGGAGAGCGAGCAGCGCACCTTCCAACGTGGCGAGGTGCGCGGCCTGCATCGCTTCACGCGAATGCATGGTGCACCCCTTCAGCTAGCCGACTTCGGGGCAGGCGCCGTAGCGCGCACGAGCCTCGGAGCCACCGAGAGACGGCCCTTGGAATCGACGTAGATGCTGGAGGGGTGCAGGAGGTACTCACCGGGAGCGTAGAACAGCGCCGCGCCGTCCTTGTCCTTCGGGAGATTCACTTCCACCTTGGTGGGATGGGGGTCGGGATGACCTTCACGGTCGGAGAGGAACATCCAGACGTCTTGGAACGACATGTCGTAGGGCTTGCCGCTGGCTTTCGCGGTGCCCTGCATGCGGCGGACGGTGGTGCTGGTTACTTGAACTTTGATCATGGTGGCTCCTGTAAAGTGTGTGACTGCAGGTTGCAGTCACGGGAGCCGAATCTAGGTATGACTGCACCTTGCAGTCAAGCACTTTCGTAAGATGACTGCACCTTGTAGCCATCCCGCCACACAGGAGAACCCCTAATGCAAACGACCATGAATCTGCTGGAGCAAGCCTTCAGCCTGCATCCCGCGCCGTTCTGGACCGCCAAACTGAAGCTAGCGCGTCAGACGTTGCACACAGCCAAAACGCGCGGCCACCTCAGTCCCGCAATCGCAGGCGCCCTGGCCGAAGAACTAGGCCAAGACCCTGACCGATGGATCGTGGTTGCAGCGCTCGAGTCTGAGCGCAACAGCGCGTGCAAAGAACGGATGGTGAAGCGCCTAACACGTGCAGTTCGCTCCTAATTCATCCGGAGATTGATCTTCATGCTCAAAGGCAAAACCGCGCTTGTCACGGGGTCCACCAGCGGCATTGGCCTCGCCATCGCCAAGGCTCTCGCCCAGCAGGGCGCGCACATCGTGCTCAACGGCTTCGGCGACGCCGAAGCCCCCAAGACCCAGATCGAGGCGCTCGGCGTACGCGCCGAGTACCACGGCGCAGACATGAGCAAACCCGACCAGATCGAAGACATGATGAAGTTCGCCGCGTCGAAGTTCGGCCGCGTCGACATCCTCGTGAACAACGCGGGCATCCAGCATGTGGCCAAGGTCGAAGACTTTCCCACCGAACGCTGGGATGCGATCATCGCCATCAATCTCACCAGCGCATTCCATACGACGCGGCTGGCGATTCCCGCGATGCGCGAAGCCAACTGGGGCCGCGTCATCAATATCGCGTCGGCCCATGGCCTCGTGGCATCCGCGCAGAAATCGGCCTATGTGGCCGCCAAGCACGGCATCGTCGGCCTGACCAAGTCGGTCGCGCTCGAAACCGCGACCACCGGCGTCACTGCCAATGCAATCTGCCCCGGCTGGGTGCTGACCCAGCTGGTGCAAAAGCAGATCGACGACCGCGCGGCGCGCGAAGGCATCACGGCGGCGCAGGCGCAGAACGAGCTGCTGGGCGAAAAGCAGCCATCGCTGCAGTTCACCACCGTCGAGCAGTTGGGCGGCCTGGCCGTCTTCCTGTGCTCGCCGGCGGCCGATCAGGTCCGAGGCGTCGCCTGGGCCATGGACGGCGGCTGGACTGCCCAATAAAGGGTAGCCTGCCGGTACGCGCGCCCCTTACTTGAGCTGCACCGAGCCCGACACGCTCACCACGACGCTGGTCTTGCCGGCTTCGACCGGGACCGTCGAGTCGGACGAGAACGACTTGGCCTGCACCGCCATCATGCGCGGGCGGATCGGGCCACCGTCGTTCGCGTTCACCGATACCTCGCGCAGCGTGTAGCCGCTGAAGCCGAAGCCCTTGGCCAGCTCGCCGGCCTTCTGCTTGAAGTTCTCGATGGCGATGTTCTGCGCCTCGGTTTCGGTCTTGGCGCGCTGCTCGCGGCTCAAGCCGAAGCCCACGTTGCCCACGCTGAGCGTCGTGATGCGGCCGGCCGTCTGGGTGATGCGCGGGAAGTCGCGTCCCTCGAGCACCAGCTCGGTCGAGCCCTGCCAACCGTTGATCTTGCCGTCCTTGGAATAGCGCGGCGACAGGCTGAAGTTGCCGGTGCGCACGTCGAGCTGGCCCGCCTGGGCATTCTTCTTTGCTTCGGCCAGGGCCGCGTCGAGCGCGGCCTTCAGCTGCGTCTGCACGGCGGCCGCGTCAGGGGCGTCGCGGGTGGTCACGAGCGTCATGCTCAGCATGTCCTGCTGCACTTCGACCGTGCCGGAAGCCGCCAGCTGCAGCACGTTCTGCGGTACCGGCGCAGCGTTCTGGGCCAGTGCGGTGCCGGCGGCGGCCAGGGCGGCGCACGCCGCGAGCAATTTGATTGTTTTCTTCAAGACGAAGTACTCCCCTGAGTTGGTATGAAAGACAAGCCTGCGCCCGCAGGCTCGCGCGTCAGCGGCGCTGGCTGCGCGGTGCGGTCAAGGACGGGCGGGCCGCGGGCGGCGGCACCGGCACGATCCGCTCGGCCGGCTGCGATTCTGCCGAATTGAGCAAAGCACCCGTCGCGGGCGGGGTCCATTGGCCGCGAACCTGCTGCCGCAGCTCGAACAGTTCGGCCGCGGTCAGGCGCCTGCCCGCGGCCGCCTGTTCGCGGCGGACCTCCTCGCGCTGCGCGGCACGATGGGCCGCCACCGCGTCCCGGACTTCGCTGCGGCGCACTTCGCCCACCCTGAAGAAATCGCCGGACATCGCCAGCGACGAACCGCAGGCGAAAACGAGGATGAACGGCAGGGCGAAAAATGGACGTCTCATTGAGCACAAGTCATCAGGAAATGGGACTTTGCCACCTCCCCGCTAACGTCGGATGACCAGACCGCGAGCGTCCGCAAGTTTTGTAACTTAGTGTCAAACCATAAGTAAATCCGGCTCAACGGAGCCTTAACGCCTTCAGAATCGGCCCTGTTACAAATTCATCGTTGTAGAAATGACTCAAGTTCCCGCTCGCACCGACAAGATCGTGATCGTCGACGACGACGCCCGCATCCGCGACCTCCTGCGCCGCTACCTGACGCAAGAAGGTTTCGAAGTGATCGTGGCCGAGGACGGCAAGGCGCTCAACCGCATCCTGTTGCGCGACACGGTCGACCTGATCGTGCTCGACCTGATGATGCCCGGCGAAGACGGCCTCTCGGTCTGCCGCCGACTGCGGGCCGCCAACGACCGCACCCCGATCATCATGCTCACCGCCAAGGGCGAGGACGTGGACCGCATCGTCGGCCTCGAAGTCGGCGCCGACGACTATCTCGGCAAGCCTTTCAACCCGCGCGAACTGCTGGCCCGTGTGCACGCCGTGCTGCGCCGCCGTCCGCCGCTGGAGGCGCCGGGCGCCCCTTCTACCGAGAACGAGACCGTCACTTTCGGCCCGTTCGCCTTCGACCTCGGCTCGCGCACCCTGAAGAAGGATGGCGAAGAACTCTCGCTGACCACCGGCGAGTTCGCGATGCTGAAGGCGCTCGTGCGCCATCCGCGTCAACCGCTGTCGCGCGAAAAGCTGGCCCAGCTGGCGCGCGGGCGCGAGTTCGAGCCCTTCGACCGCAGCCTGGACGTGCAGATCTCGCGCCTGCGCAAGCTGGTCGAGTCCGACGCCGCGGCGCCGCGCTACATCCAGACCGTCTGGGGCGTCGGCTACGTGTTCGTGCCGGACGGCACGGCCTGACGCGCCGTTGACAGGTGGCCGTCGGCCAACCCACCAGACCCGGCGCGGCCCAGGAGGACGGCGTGCAGGTCACGATGCCGAGCCCGCTCGAAGCGAGCGCGCAACGTGACCGCCGCCCCGGCCTCAAGCTGGGGTTCAGCCTTTTCTGGCGCACCTTCTTTCTGCTGGCGCTGCTGCTCATCGGCTGCACGGTCGCCTGGCTGCAGACCTTCCGCTCGCTCGAATATGAGCCGCGCGCCATCCAGACCGCGCACCAGATCGCCTCGCTCGTGAACCTCACGCGCGCGGCGCTGGTGTATTCGGACGCGATAACCCGGGTGTCGCTCATCAAGACGCTGGCCGACCAGGAGGGCGTGCGCATCCTGCCGCGCGAACCCAACGACCGGTTCCAGCCCTACACCAGCGGCGCGCTCGACCTGCGCGTGACCGAGGAGCTGATTGATCAGCTCGGTGAAGGCACCACGGTGGCCAGCCGCGTGAACGACGAGGCGGGTCTCTGGATCGGCTTCACCATCGAGAGCGACACCTACTGGCTGCTGCTCGACCCCACGCGCTTCAGCCGCGTGGGAGGGCGTACCTGGCTGGTCTGGCTCAGCACGGCGATGGCGCTCTCGCTGGCCGGCGCGGCGCTGATTACGCGGCTCATCAACCTGCCGCTCAAGCAGCTGTCGCGCGCGACCATGCAGGTGCGCGAAGGCGAGTACGAGGCGCACCGGCTCGACGAACGAGCCCGCACCAACGAGATCCGCGCCGTCAACATCGGCTTCAACCGCATGGCGGACCAGCTCGCCAAGATCGAGCAGGACCGCGCCATCATGCTGGCCGGCATCTCGCATGACCTGCGAACGCCGCTGGCCCGGCTGCGGCTGGAAACGGAGATGAGCGTGGCCGACGAGGACGCGCGCGACCACATGGCGGCCGACATCGCCCAGCTCGACGCGATCATCGACAAGTTCCTCGACTACGCGCGGCCCGACCATGTCGATCCTCGTCCGGTGCTGCTGCGCGACGTGGTCGACGCCTGCACCTATGCGGTGCAGGACTACGAGGAGATGAACATCAAGGTCGAGGTGCCGTCCGACCTGCGCGTGATGGGCGATGAAGTCGAACTCACGCGCGTGATCTCCAACCTGGTGGAGAACGCGCGGCGCTATGGCAAATCGCCCTCCACAGGCGTGGCCGACGTCACGATCCAGGCACAGGCCAACAACGACGCGGTGCTGATCAAGGTGCGCGACCACGGCGCAGGCGTCGAGCCCGCCCTGCTCTCGCAGCTGACCAAGCCCTTCTTCCGCGGCGACACGGCGCGCACCTCGGCAGCCGGCGCGGGCCTGGGCCTGTCGATCGTGGCGAAGAACATCGAGCGCATGGGTGGCACCTTCGCGCTGACCAGCACGCCGGGCCGCGGCCTGGCGGCGCACATCAGGATGCCGCGCGCGATGCCGGCGCCGAAGCCGGGTGAGCTGCCGGGAGGCAGGAAGCCAGCCTGAGCCCGCGGAGGCCTCAGCGATGCAGAAGTACGGCCGCGCGGGCTTCCATCGCGCGGCCCTCGCCCACCGGGCCGAGCTTCTCGGCCGTCTTGGCTTTCACGTTCACCTGGCCGACCGCAATGCCGAGCGTGCCGGCGATTCGCTGGCACATGAGCGGAATGTGAGGCGCGAGTTTGGGCGCCTGCGCGATCACGGTGCTGTCGACGTTGCCGATCTCCCAGCCCGCCGCGCGCACCCGGCGCGCCGCCTCGGCCAGCAGCACCGACGAATCGGCACCGCGGAACTGCTCGTCGGTATCCGGAAAATGCCGGCCGATGTCGCCGAGCCCCGCGCCACCCAGCAGGGCGTCGGTGATGGCGTGCAGCAGCACGTCGGCATCGGAATGCCCCAGCAGGCCGGTGGTGTGCGGCACCTCGACACCGCCCAGGATCAGCTTGCGCCCCGCCACCAGCTGGTGAATGTCCCAGCCCTCGCCGACACGGATGTTGAAGGCGCTCGTCATGCAATGCCCTTCTTGCGGCCCTGCAGGACCGCCTCGGCCAATGCGAAGTCCTCGGGGAACGTCACCTTGAAGTTCTGCGCGCTACCCTGCACCAGCAGCGGCGACAGGCCGATGGCCTCTATGGCGCTGGCCTCGTCGGTCACGGTGTCGCCCGTGCGCTCCAGCGCGTCGAGCAGCATGCCGATGCGGAACATCTGCGGCGTCTGCGCCAGCCACTTGTCGGCGCGCGACAGCGTCTGGGCTACTCGGCTCTCGGCCGTCGACGCCTTCAGTGTGTCCGCCAGCCGGTGCGCCAGCAGGCCGCCCACAGCGTCGTGCTCGCAGGCCGCAATCAGCGCCTCGATCTGGCTCGACGTGACGAGGCAGCGCGCCGCGTCGTGCACCAGCACCCAGTCGTGCGCGCCTGCGCCCTTCTGCCGCAGTGCCACCAGGCCGTTGCGCACCGTGGCCGCGCGGGTCACGCCGCCCACGCGCAGCAGGTATTCGTTTTCGGCGGGAAAGCGCGGCAGCACCGCATCCACGTCGCGGTCGTCCGGCGACACCACCAGCGCCAGCCCGGCGAAGCGCCCCGCCAGCGCGCGGAAGGCCTCCAGCGTGTGGGCCACCATCGGCAGGCCGGCCAGGCGTCGGTACTGCTTGGGCAGCGCGGACTGCGCATGCCCCGCACGATGGCCGGAGCCGGCGCATGGGATCAGCACGAAAAGTCGGGAAGAGGACATGAGGGCCCGGCGCCGGCGCTGGCCAGCAAGCGAATAAAGGGCCGCCATTCTAGAATCGACCGCTACGCACACCCCTCGCCAACCGGCGCGGGGTGTTGTGCATTTCCAGTAAGCGTTCCATGGACCTCCCCCACCTCACGGCGGGCAAGCGTTTCACGCTGCCGCGTCCCCCGTTGTCGGCCGATGCACTGCTGCTGGCGCAGCTGGCCATGCGCGAGAAAGCCGCCGGGCGCGCCACGGCGATGTTCACGGCCGACGCCAACGACGCGCAGCGCCTGATCGATGAAATCGCCTTCTTCGCGCCCGACCTGCGATGCGCCTTGTTCCCCGACTGGGAGACGCTGCCCTACGACAGCTTCTCGCCCCACCAGGACCTGATCAGCGAGCGCCTGGCCACCCTCTGGCGCATCAGCCAGAAGGAGGCCGACGTGGTGCTGGTGCCCGCCACCACCGCCCTCTACCGACTCGCACCCCCGGCCTTCCTGGCCGGCTACACCTTCCACTTCAAGGCCAAGCAGAAGCTCGAGGAATCGAAGCTCAAGGCCCAGCTCACGCTGGCCGGCTACACCCACGTGACGCAGGTGGTCAGCCCCGGCGAATACGCGGTGCGCGGCGGCCTGATCGACCTGTTCCCCATGGGCTCGCCGGTGCCGTTTCGCGTCGACCTGTTCGACGACGAGATCGACACGATCCGCACCTTCGACCCGGACACCCAGCGCAGCCTCTACCCCGTGCCCGAGGTGCGCCTGCTGCCGGGCCGCGAATTCCCGATGGACGACGACGCGCGAGCGCGCTTTCGCAGCCGCTGGCGCGAACTGCTCGAGGGCGACCCGACCAAGAGCCGCATCTACAAGGACATGGGCAACGGCGTGGCCACCGCCGGCATCGAGTACTACCTGCCGCTGTTCTTCGACGAGACGGCCACGGTGTTCGACTACCTGGGCGCAGACGCCACGGTGGTGCTGCACGGCGACCTCGAACCTGCGTTCCAGCATTTCTGGCAGGACACGAACGAACGCTACCGGCTGGTGCGTGGCGACCCCGAGCGCCCCGCCCTGCCGCCCGAGGCGCTGTTCCTGAACGCCGAGCAGTTCTACCAGCGCGCCAAGCCGCACGCGCAACTCGCCATCCGCGGCGACGTGCCCACGGAAGCGCCCTACGCCGAATTCGACAAGCTGCCGCCCTTCGCCGTGGTGCGCGGCGCGGAAGACCCGCTGGTCGGGCTCAAGGCCCACATCAAGGCCACGCCCCACCGCGTGCTGCTGATCGCCGAGAGCGACGGCCGCCGCGAGAGCCTGCTCGACTTCCTGCGCGCCAGCGGCGTGAGCCCGCCGGCCTTCGACTCGCTGGCCGAGTTCGAAGCCTCTGCCGACGAAAAGGTCGGCATCGCCACCGCCGCGCTGGCCTCGGGCTTCGCCTGGCGCGAGCAGGGGATCGACCTCGTCACCGAGACCGAACTGTTCGCCACCGCGCCCACCACGCGCCGGCGCAACAAGAAGCAGGAGCAGGTCAGCGACGTCGAGGCGCTGATCAAGGACCTGTCGGAACTCAACGTCGGCGACCCGGTGGTCCACACCGCGCACGGCATCGGCCGCTACCGCGGCCTGATCCACATGGACCTGGGCCAGGGCAGCGGCCCCGACGGCAAGCCGCTGCTGCAGGAAATGCTGCACCTGGAGTACGCCGACAAGGCCACGCTCTACGTGCCCGTGTCGCAGCTGCACCAGATCAGCCGCTACACCGGCGTGAGCGCCGACGAGGCCCCGCTGCACAAGCTGGGCTCCGGCCAATGGGAAAAGGCCAAGCGCAAGGCCGCCGAGCAGGTGCGCGACTCCGCTGCCGAACTGCTCAACATCTACGCTCGCCGCGCCGCGCGCGAAGGCCATGCTTTCCGCTACTCGCCGGCCGACTACGAGGTGTTCGCCAACGACTTCGGCTTCCAGGAAACCGCCGACCAGAAGGCCGCTATCCACGCCGTGGTGCAGGACATGATCTCGCCCCAGCCCATGGACCGCCTCGTGTGCGGCGACGTGGGCTTCGGCAAGACCGAGGTGGCGCTGCGCGCCGCCTTCATCGCCGTCACCGGCGGCAAGCAGGTCGCGTTCCTCGCGCCCACCACGCTGCTGGCGGAGCAGCATTACCAGACGCTGGTCGACCGCTTCGCCAAGTGGCCCGTGAAGGTGGCCGAGATGAGCCGCTTCCGCTCGACCAAGGAAATCACCACCGCCGCCAAGGGGCTGGCCGAGGGCCAGGTCGACATCGTGGTCGGCACGCACAAGCTGCTGTCGCAGTCGGTCAAGTTCAAGAACCTGGGGTTGCTCATCATCGACGAGGAGCACCGCTTCGGCGTGCGCCACAAGGAGGCGATGAAGGCCATGCGCGCCGAGGTCGACGTGCTCACGCTCACGGCCACGCCGATTCCGCGCACGCTGGGCATGGCGCTCGAAGGCCTGCGCGACCTCAGCGTGATCGCAACCGCACCGCAACGGCGCCTCGCCATCAAGACCTTCGTGCGCAACGAAGGCACGGGCGTGATCCGCGAGGCCGTGCTGCGCGAGCTCAAGCGCGGCGGGCAGGTCTACTTCCTGCACAACGAGGTCGAGACCATCGAGAACCGGCGCCAGAAGCTGGAAGAAATATTGCCCGAGGCCCGCATCGCCGTGGCCCATGGCCAGATGCCCGAGCGCGAGCTGGAGCGCGTGATGCGCGACTTCGTGGCGCAGCGCTACAACCTGCTGCTGTGCTCGACCATCATCGAGACCGGCATCGACGTGCCGACCGCCAACACCATCGTGATGAGCCGCGCCGACAAGTTCGGCCTGGCGCAGCTGCACCAGTTGCGCGGCCGCGTCGGCCGCTCGCACCACCAAGCCTATGCCTACCTCATGGTGCCCGACACCGAGGGCCTGACCAAGCAGGCGGCGCAGCGGCTCGACGCCATCCAGCAGATGGAAGAGCTGGGCTCCGGCTTCTATCTTGCGATGCATGACCTTGAGATTCGCGGCACCGGCGAGGTGCTCGGCGAAAACCAGAGCGGCAACATGATGGAAATCGGCTTCCAGCTCTACAACGAGATGCTCAGCGAGGCCGTGCGCTCGCTCAAGGCCGGCCAAGAGCCCGACCTGCTTGCGCCGCTGTCGGTCACCACCGAGATCAACCTGCACGCGCCCGCCCTGCTGCCCGACGACTACTGCGGCGACGTGCACCTGCGCCTGTCGTTCTACAAGAAGCTGGCCACCGCGAAGACGCCCGACCAGATCGACACGCTGCTCGAAGAAATCGTCGACCGCTTCGGCAAGCTGCCGCCGCAGGCACAGACGCTGATCGACACGCACCGCCTGCGCGTGCTGGCGCGGCCCTACGGCGTGGTCAAGGTCGACGCGGCGCCGGGCATCATCAACATCACGTTCAAGAAAGATGCGCCGGTCGATGGCATGGCCATCATCCAGCTGATCCAGAAGAACAAGCACATCAAGCTCGCCGGCAACGAGAAGCTGCGCATCGAGCGCGAGCTGAAAGAGCCGAAAGAGCGAGCCCAGATGGTGCGCGACGTGCTGCGCAGCCTGGGCCAACCCCTCGTCAAGGAAACCGTCACCGCATGAGCGCTACCCAAGAAATCTCCCCCGGCCTCGTCATCCAGCGCGTGAAGCCGCCGTTGCGGCTCGCCGACTTCAAGCTGATCGCGTTCGACATGGACTCGACGCTGATCAACATCGAATGCATCGACGAGATCGCCGATGCCGTCGGCAAGAAGGCCGAGGTCGCCGCCATCACCGAGGCCACGATGCGCGGCGAGATCAAGGACTTCAAGGAAAGCCTGCGCCGCCGCGTGGCGCTGTTGCAGGGTGTGCCGGTCGAGGCGCTGCAGCAGGTGTACGACGAGCGGCTGAAGCTCAACCCGGGCGCGAGCGAACTGGTAGCAGCCTGCAAGAAAGCCGGCCTCAAGGTGCTGCTGGTGTCCGGTGGCTTCACCTTCTTCGCGAACCGGGTGAAGGACCGGCTGGGCATCGACTTCGCGCGCTCCAATCTGCTCGACGAAGCCGATGACAAGCTCACCGGCGAGGTCGTCACGCAGAGCTGGGGCGACATCTGCGACGGCGCCGAAAAGCGCAGGACGCTGCTCGAGGTGGCTTCGCTCATGGGCATCTCGCCGCAGGAAACCATCGCCGTGGGCGACGGCGCGAACGACCTCCCGATGATGGGCGAAGCCGGCCTGTCGGTGGCCTATCACGCGAAACCCAAGGTGCGTGAACAGGCAATGGTTGCAATCAACGAAGGCGGACTGGACCGCCTTCTCGAAATACTGCGATGAGCGATTGGGGGCATGGTTGGGGGCGATGATGCCGACGGGGGACATTCGCGCAGGAGCGTACCCGGTGCCCTTGCACGCGCCCTGAACGACAGCCCCCCAAAGAACAACCGCCCGAACGAGACACGGACCACTGACATGACCGACACCGCCCCGCTCTACCGCGCCGAAGCCCTCAAGGACTACGCGAGCGCCCTGCTGCAAAAAGCCGGGCTCGCCGCGTCAATGGCCGACAGCGTCGCCCGCACGCTCGTCGAAGGCGACCTGCTGGGACACGACACGCACGGCCTCGCGCTGCTGGCCGGGTACATCAAGGAACTGGAATCCGGTGGCATGACGCGCGACGGCACCCCCGAGGTGCTGTCCGACCGCCCCGCCGCCGTGCTCTGGGACGGCAAGCGCCTGCCCGGTCCCTGGCTCATGGACCAGGGCATGGATCTGCTGATTCCGCGTGCCCGCGAACTCGGCACCGCCTCGCTCGTCATCCGCCGCAGCCACCACATCGCCTGCCTCGCCGTCTACATGTTGCGCGCGCTGCAGGAAGACATGCTGATGCTGCTGGCCTGCTCCGACCCCAATGCCGCCAGCGTCGCGCCCTTCGGCGGCACGCAGGCCGTGTTCACGCCGAATCCGCTGGCCATGGGTTTTCCGCTCTCGCAAGGCGGCGTGATGGTCGACATCTCGGCCTCCATCACCACCAACGGCATGAGCAACCGCAAGCGCGCAGCGGGCGAGACCTTCGCCGAGGAATGGCTGATCGACGCGGCCGGCAAGCCGTCGAACGACCCGCAGGTGCTGTTCGACCAGCCGCCTGGCACGCTGCTGCCGGTCGGCGGATTGAGCCACGGCCACAAGGGCTACGGCATGGCGCTGCTGGTCGAGACGCTCACGGCCGGCCTCGCGGGCCACGGCCGGGCCGATCCGCCCGAGGGCTGGGGCGCGACAGTGCACATCACGCTGCACGACCTGAATGCCTTCGGCGGCAAGGATGCCTTCCTGCGCCAGATGGACCATGTGGCGGCGAAGTGTCGCGGCAACGTGCCCATCGACCCGGCCAAGCCTGTGCGGCTGCCGGGCGAAGGCGGTTTGAAGCGTCGGGAAGCGCAGGCCAGGAACGGGGTGCGGCTGCACCCGTCGATTGCGCGCTCGCTGCAGGATGCGGAGCAGCGGTACGGCCTGCGGCTGGCGCTGGCGCAGGCCTGACGGCGGTTATTCCTCTTCGGAATCGGTGGCAGCGCCCTGTTCGCCTTCAGGCCGCGGCTTGCGCTTGCCGGGCTTGGCCAGGATCTCGATGTAGAACTGCTTGCCGCCTTCCTTCACCACCCCGTCGATGAGGCCCGTGATGGCAGAAAGGTGAATGACTTCGGCGGATTCCTGGGCCGCGCCGAACTTGCAATCGAAGTCCCAGAAATCGCTGCCTTCGGGCAATTCGCGCCGCCGCTCGCGCTTGATGTACTTGCGGATCTCGTGCTTGATGGCTTCGAGGAGACGGTCGGGGTGCTTGCCCTCGACCTGAAGCTGAAAGGTTTTTCTCATGAGTGATCGTAACCAATGTGGATGCCGCCGATTCGCGCGCCATCCGATGCCCTCGATGGGCACCGATCTTGCTCGCTACCATGGCTGCCGAGCAAATTCCACGGCGGCCATGCCGAATCGCCCATGCTGACCTACTTCCATCCAGAGCAGCTGCTGCACCATCCGCGCAGCTACCTGTCGCGCGGACAGATGCGCACCCCGCAGGAAATTCCCGACCGCGCACTTCGGCTCGTCGCCGCCGTGCAATCGCTCGGCTTCGATCTCCGGACGCCGGCCGACGCCGGCATGGCGCCATTGGCCGCCGTGCACAGTGCCGACTACCTGCGCTTTCTGGAGGACGCGCACGGCGAATGGAAGCAGATGCCGCCCGACTGGGGCGACGAGGTGATGTCGAACGTTTACGTGCGCGAGCCCAACCGCCTGCGCGGCGTGCTGGCCAAGGCGGCGCGCTACCTTGCCGACGGCAGCTGCCCGGTCGGGGCCGAGACCTGGCGCTCCGCGTACTGGTCGGCCCAGAGCGCGGTGGCCGGCGCGGCGGCCATCGTCGACGGCGCCCCTGCGACCTACGCACTGTGCCGCCCGCCCGGCCACCATGCGCGCGTCGATGCCGCTGGCGGCTTCTGCTACCTCAACAACGCAGCCATCGCCGCCCAGGCGCTGCGCGGGCGCTTCGCTCGCGTGGCGGTCCTCGATACCGACATGCACCACGGCCAGGGGGTGCAGGAAATCTTCTACGACCGCAGCGACGTGCTGTATGTCTCGATCCACGGCGACCCGACCAACTTCTACCCTGCCGTCGCCGGCTACGACGACGAGCGCGGGGCCGGCGACGGCGATGGCTACAACGTCAATTTCCCGATGCCGCACGGGGCGACGGAAGCGGCCTTCTTCGAGCGCGTCGGCGATGCGGCGGGCGTGCTGCAACGATTCGCGCCGGACGCGCTGGTCCTGGCCCTCGGGTTCGACATCTACAAGGACGACCCCCAGTCGCAGGTCGCGGTGACGACCGAGGGTTTCGGCCGTCTCGGCAAGGCCGTAGGCGCGCTGGGGCTGCCTACGCTGATCGTCCAGGAAGGCGGCTATCACCTCGACAGCCTGGAAGCCAACGCACGCGCTTTCTTCGGAGGATTTGCAGGCACGGCGTGACGGTTCCGGCGGTGATCGGCGCGGCGCTGTGTACAGTCGGCGCTTCGAACGAAAGCAGGTGAAGACATGGCGCGCGCAAACGACTGGGCAAGCAAGGTGATGGCATTGATCAACGGTGGCAACCCCGCCGCAGCCATCGCGCAGATCAAGGTCGCGCCATCGGTCAAGGACCTGAAGGCGCTGCAGACCATCATGACGTTGTCGAAAATGAAAGGCCGCTATCCGAACGTGGATGCGGCCATTTCAGACAACCTGGACCTGCTTGCAGCGCCCCGGCTGCACCGGTCCCCCTGATCGGATCGACTACAGCGCCTGACCGAGGCGCTTCACGCCCTCTTCGATCTTCGCCACGTCGGCCGTCGCAAAGCTCAGCCGCAGCGTGGCCACATCGGGTTTCTCCGCGAAGAACGGCGCGCCGGGCACGAAGGCCACGAGCTTCTCGATCGCTCGCTTCGCCAGTTCGTTCGCATCGGCCAGCTTGCCATTGGCGCCGGTGAGGCGCGCCCAGAAGAACAAGCCGCCGTCGGGCTGGGTGAAGCTCACTGCATCGCCCAGCTCGCGCCTGAGCGCCGCGCCCATGGCCTGGGCACGCTGGCCGTAGACCTCGCGCACGTGCGCCAGCGTGGCCGGCATGCGGCCGCTCTTGAGGTATTGCGCAGCCGTGGCCTGCGAGAACGTGCTCGTGTGCGCGTCGCTGAACTGCTTGCACATCGTCGCCTTGGACAGCAGCTCGGGCGGCGCGATCATCCAGCCGATGCGCAGGCCCGGGCTCAGCACCTTGCTCAGGCTGCCGCAGTGCGCCAGCAACTCGCGGCTGCCCGGCACGTCTTTGCTCAGGGCCAGGATGGAGGGCGGAGGTGCTTCGCCGAAATAGAGGTCGCCATAGGGGTCGTCCTCGACGATCAGCGTCTGGTACTTCACGGCCAGCTCGAGCACCTTCTTGCGGCGCTCCAGCGTCAGCATCGCGCCGCTGGGGTTGCCGAAGGTCGGGATCAGGTAGACGAACTTGGGCTTGTGCTCGGCGATGAGCTTCTCGAGCTCGTCGGTCTTCACGCCGTTGGCGTCGATGGGAGCGCTGATGAGCTGCGCGCCGTAGAGGCGGAAGCATTGGATGGTGGCCAGGAAGGTCGGGCCCTCGACGATCACCTTGTCGCCGGGCGAGATCATGGTCTTGCCCAGCAGGTCGAGCGCCTGCTGGCTGCCGGTGGTGACGATCAGGCCACCGGGGTCGACCTCGACGCCCTTGGTCTTCATGAAGGCGCTGAGCTGGCTGCGCAGCGGCTCGTAGCCTTCGGTGGCGCCGTACTGCAGCGCAGCGCCGGGTTCTTCGGAGAGCGCCTTCTGGCTCGCCTCCTTGAGGCCCTCGACGTCGAACATGGCGCTGTCGGGAAAGCCACCCGCAAAGCTGATGATCCCGGGCTTGCCCAGCAGCTTGAAGAGTTCGCGGATGGCGGAAGTCTCGACGTTGTCGAGGCGGGAGGCGAATTGCATGGTCGGTCTCACTTTCTGGGGTGCCATTGTCGCGAAAGCGGCAGGCAATAAAGCTGCGTAAGGCTATCGCCTTTCAACGATATATTGCGCGTGCCGCCCCCCCACGAAGCCCCATGAAAAAAAACGACATCCCCCTCTTCTTCGCCACCCTGCAGGCGGCCAACCCCGAGCCCGAGACTGAACTCGAATACACAACCCCCTTCGAGCTGCTGGCCGCCGTGCTGCTGTCGGCACAAGCCACCGACGTGGGCGTGAACAAGGCCACGCGCAAGCTGTATCCGGTGGCGAATACGCCGCAGGCCATTCTCGATCTGGGTGTCGAGGGGCTGGAGGAGTACATCAAGACCATCGGGCTGTACCGCAGCAAGGCGAAGCACCTGATCGAGGCCTGCCGCATGCTGGTGGAGCTGCACGGCGGCGAGGTGCCGCGCACCCGCGCCGAGCTGGAGGCGCTGCCGGGCGTCGGCCGCAAGACCGCGAACGTGGTGCTCAACGTGGCCTTCGGCGAGCCGACCATGGCGGTCGACACGCACATCTTCCGCGTTGGCAACCGCACCGGGCTTGCGCCCGGCAAGACGCCGCTGGAGGTGGAACTCAAACTCGAGAAGCGCGTCCCACCCGAATACCGGCTGCATGCGCACCATTGGCTCATCCTGCATGGCCGCTACATCTGCGTGGCGCGCAAGCCGCGCTGCTGGGAGTGCGCGGTGGCCGTTTTCTGCGCCTACAAGCCAAAGACACCGATGCCGAAGACGGCCTGAGACCGACGACGAATGACGACACGAAAGAACGACTCCCGGGCACTGCTGGCCGCCACGCTGCTCGCCGCCCTCCTTCCGGCCGCGGCATGGTCGCAGCGGGGCGGCGGCCTGCCGCCCGAGGCCATGGCGATCTACGGCGGCCGCTGGTCGACGAACTGCGCCAACGCGGCCGCACCGACGCTGCAGGTGCGCCAGGACATGCTGATCGCCGAAAGCGGCAAGCGCCGCGTGACCGGCAACGAACCGCAGACCGCCCACAGCTTCTTCGGCAACCGCCCGCCGCCGGCGGGCTTCGACGTGGCGCTGATGAGCAGCCCGGGCAAGTCCGGCGCAATGACCTTCCTCGTCTACCGCGAAGCGCGCGGCCAGTACATCGCGCTGGACGCCGACAAGCCGGTCGCCGGCCAACTCGGCCCCGACATGATGAAGCTGCGCTACTGGCGCTGCAACGGCGCGGTGCGGGCCGTGGCCCCGCCCGTCGAGCCCGCCGTCAAGGCGCCTCCCCCGCCCACGGGCAGCCCGGCGGCGCTGGCGCGGGGCCCGGCCATGGAGAAGGCCTGGCGCGCCGCCTTGGGCACGCGCGAGAACGACCGCTGGCTGGTGCGCCGCGAAGGTCCGGCGCCCGAGCCGCAATGGGTGACGGTCGAGGGAACGCGCTACCTCCTGCAGGCCTTCTGCAAGCCGCACGACTGCTACGACAACAACGCGATCGCGCTCTACGACCAGGGCTCCGGCCGCCTCTACGGCCTGGTGCAGCGCAACGGCAGCAACCGCTTCCTGGGCACGCCGCCGGCTGCACTTGCGCCGCAGCTGGAGCGGCTCTGGCGCGAACAGTGGCGGCAGAAGAACTGAGCCGCAATCGGCACTGGCCGACGGCAGCTAATTGTCGAAAGTCAGCCAACCGCCGAAGGGCAGTTCCCCATCAGGCCAGTCGGCGGCGACTCCAGGGCAGCGGGTGCCGCGCTGCAGCAACGTTACCGCCCGCAGCACGCCGGCGTGCGTGATCCACAGCGCATCACCCTCGTCCACAAGCCATTCGTCATGTGCGGCGGCCACGCGCTCCATAAATGCGCGCACGCTTTCGCCATGGCCGCCGGCAGGCGCATCGGCGAAATTGCCGGTCCAGGCGTCGAATTCCTCGCGTGCGATGGCAGACCACGGCCGCCCTTCCCAGGCGCCGAAGTTCATCTCGGCCAGCCGTGCGTCGTGCCGCACCCGAAGATCGGGGCGCAACGCGGCGATGGCATCGGCCAGCCCGGCACATCGCCGCAGCGGCGAACTGCGCACGCTGATGGCCGCAGGAAGCAAAGGCGCGATGCGCTGCGCAGCAGCGAGCGTGGCGTCTGCATGGGCTTCGAGGTCCGTGGCGCCGTAGCACAGCCCGGGCTCGGCCACCACGGGCGCGTGGCGCTGGAGCCAGAGCGTCCTTCGGGCGGCGTCGCTCATGCGCGCCACGCCAGTGCGAGGTAGATCGCCAGCTCGCAGACCTGCTGGGTGGCGCCAAGGCCGTCGCCGGTGAAGCCCTGCAGCCGGCGCATGAAAAGACGCGCCATCCAGCCTGCGGCAACAACGGCCGCAAGCAAGGCCGCCAAGACGTGCGCCACGTCGTGTGCATGCAGCAGCAGTGCCACCGCCGGCAGCGCCCACACCACCGCGATCAGCAACGCGCCACCGCTGATCGCATCCGCCAGCGGCTTCGCCTTGCTCGCCCCGCTGTCACCCACATAGGGCAACCACCGGATCAGGAACAGCGGCGTCAGCCGCGACAGCACATGTGCGCCGACGATGGCGACAACAACCGCCTGCAGGCCGTGCCCGGCCAGCATTGCGAGCAGCGCGCATTTCAGGCCCAGCGCCAGCGCCAGAGCCAGCGCACCGAAGGCGCCGATGCGCGAGTCCTTCATGATCTCCAGCGCCCGGTCGCGGTCGGCCGAACCGCCCAGGCCATCGGCCACGTCGGCCAGACCGTCTTCATGAAAGGCGCCGGTCAGCATCACGGTGGCGGTGGTGCTCAGCACGGCAGCAGCCAGCGCACCGGCGACACCCGGCAGCCCCATGCCCACACCCGCGAACACCAGCGCCGCCACGCCACCTGCCAGCCATCCGATGCCGGGCAGATGCGCCGCGCTCGAACGCAGCATCTGCGGACTGAAGCCGACCCACGCAGCCAGCGGCCCCGTCACCGGCACGCGCGTGAAGAACTGCAGCGCGAGCAGGAAATGGCGAACGCCGTTCATCCTCTTCAGCTGTCCTTGCGCGACACGCCGGCCGACTCGAAGCTCGCCATCTCGCGCAGGATGCGGCAGGCCGATTCGAGCAGCGGCCAGGCCAGCGCCCCGCCCGAGCCTTCGCCCAGGCGCAGTTCGAGCTTGAGCAGCGGCTCCAGCCCCAGCCGCTCCAGCAGCAGCACGTGGCCGGGTTCGGCCGAGCAATGCGCGGCTACGCAGCGCTGCACCACGTGCGGCTGCAGCGCCTGCGCCACCAGCACCGCTGCGCTGGCGATGAAGCCGTCTACCACGATCACGCGCCGCTCCTCGGCCGCCTGCAGCACCGCGCCGACCAGCGTAGCCACCTCGAAGCCACCGAAGGCGGCCAGCGCGTCCAGAGGCGCGGTCGCGCCCGCGTGCAGCGCCAGCACCTGCCGCAGCACATCGCGCTTGCGCGCCAGCCCGGCCGCATCGAGGCCGGTGCCGGCACCGGTGCAGGCGTCGATGTCCAACCCGCCCAGCCGCGAGAGCAGCAGCGCGGCAGACGAACTGTTGCCGATGCCCATCTCGCCGAGCAGCAACGCATTGCCCGGCAGCACGCGTACCACCTCGCGCCCGTTGGCGATGGCCTGGGCGCACTGCGCGGCCGTCATGGCCGGGCCCTGCGAAGCGTCTGCCGTACCTTCGGCGATCCGGCGCGACACCAGCCCCGGGCGCGCCTGGAAGTCGCGCCGCACGCCGCAGTCGACCACCGTCAGTGCCAGCCCGTGCTGGCGCGCCAGCACGCTCACGGCCGCGCCGCCGGCGAGGAAGTTCTCGACCATCTGCCAGGTCACGTCGCTCGGGTACGCCGAGACGCCGCGCGCCGCCAATCCGTGGTCGCCCGCGCAGACCAGCATCTGCGGGGCTTCGAGCTCCGGGCTTTCGGTGCCGAGGATGGTGCCGATGCGCAGCGCCAGCGCCTCGAGCCGGCCCAGCGCGCCGAGCGGCTTGGTCTTGTTGTCGAGCGCGCTCTGCAGGCGGGCGGCGAGCGCGGTGTCGGTAATGTCGGAAATGGTGGGAATGGTTTCGGTCATGCAATCAGTCCGGCGAGCACGCCGGCGTCGAAGTGGGTATCGATGAAGTCGGCCAGGCCGTCGAAGGTGGCGTCGAGCGTGGGCACGGAGGCACCGAACAGCGCGTGCAGCGCGCGCGGATCCTCGAACAGGCCGTGAAGATAGATGCCGAGCACGTTGCCACGCGCGTTCTGCCAGGCCAGTCCGTCGGGCATCACGGCCTGGCCGTCCTGCGCCATCTGCGGGTGTGCGGCGGTCTGGCCATGGTGGATCTCGTAGCCGGCGACGGGCACGTCCGACAGCGCAGCCCAGACACCGCTCAGCTCGCCGAAGGTCCCGGTGCGATGCCGCACCGTCTTCTCGCGCGCGAACACCGTCACCAGCGGCAGCAGGCCCAGTCCCGGCGCATTGCCGTCGATGCCGTGCGGATCGACCAGCGCCTCTCCCAGCATCTGCAGTCCGCCGCAGATGCCCAGCACCGCGCCGCCGCGTTCGGCATGCGCGGCCACGGCGCTGTCCAGCCCCTGGGCGCGCAGCCAGGCCAGGTCGCCGCTGGTGTGCTTGGAGCCGGGCAGCACGATCCAGTCGGCGCCGGCCACGTCGGCCGGCGTACGGGCCCAGACCAGCCGCACGCCGGGCACGTTCTTCAGCGCCTGGAATTCGTCGAGGTTGCTGATGCGCGGGTATGCCACGACCGCGACCGTGCGCGTCACGGTGCCGCTCGCACGGCTGCGGTCATCGAATACGCCGTCCTCCTCGGGCAAGCCGTGCTGCCACCACATCGGCAGCGTGGCCACGGTGGGCACGCCGGTCAGTTCCTGCAGTTGCTGCGGCGCAGGCGCGAGCAGCGAGGCATCGCCGCGGAACTTGTTGAGCACGAAGCCGCGCAGCAGCGCGCGGTCGGCCTCGGGCAGCAGCGCCCAGGTGCCGTACAGATGGGCAAAGGCGCCTCCGCGGTCGATGTCGGTCGTGAGCAGGCAGCGCGCCTGCGCGTGCCGGGCGATGCGCATGTTGACGATGTCGCTGGCCATCAGGTTGATCTCGGCCGGCGAACCCGCGCCTTCGATCACCACCACGTCGTTTCCGGCGCGCAGTTCGTCGAGCGCCTGCGCGATCTGCGGCCAGACGCGCTCGCTGCGGCCGCGCCAGGGCAAGCCCGAGAGTTCGTCATTCACCTGCCCCATCAGCACCACCTGGCTGTGGGTGTCGCGCTCGGGCTTGAGCAGCAGCGGGTTCATGCGCACCCCGGGCACGGCATTGGCGGCCAGGGCCTGGAAATATTGGGCGCTGCCGATCTCGCCGCCGTCGACCACGCGGGCGTTGTTGCTCATGTTCTGCGCCTTGAAAGGCGCCACCTTCAGGCCCTGCCGCGCATACCAGCGGCACAGCGCCGTGGCCAGCCAGCTCTTGCCGGCGCCGCTGGTGGTGCCCAGGACCATGACGCAACGCGCCGGCCCGCTTTTCGCCTTTGAACTCATCGGCGAATTGTCGTTGAGCGCCACACAGGTCCGGGAAAGGCCAAATGGAAGCGACGAAATGCGACATCTTTCACATCACCGGGCATTGCAAATACATCCGGTGCATCAAACAGTAGCATTTTTTGCGTACACCAGATGCCACCACACCGCATTGCACCCGGGAACCCATGCCAGCCTTGAATGATTTGGCGCTAACCGTCGAGGAACGCGAGCCGGGCCAGTTCTTCTGGATCCTGCTCGAAGCCCACCATGGCGACGCCGTCTCCGAAACCTTCGACTACCGGGTCTACCGGACAGCGTCGAGGCCGCAGGCCAGCTATTCAAACGCCCTGGCCGTGGGCGCGGTGGAGCTGCAAAAAATAAGCGCCGCCGCGAATCCAGCCGGCAAGAAAACCGACTGAACCCACGGCGGCGCAAGACCGCCTTGCGGCGCTCAGGCTTTCAATTTCAATCCTTGATCGCGATTCAGCGCACGGCCACGGCCGTCCGTGCCGGGACAGCCGCGACCGGCGCCGGCGCTTCCCAGCCGCCGCCGATGGCGCGGATCAGCCCCACCGCCGCCTGGTACTGTGCCGACTTCACCTGCAGTGCCTGCCGGCGGTTGCGCAATTCGCTGCGGCGCGCGTCCAGCAGGTCGAGCTGGCTGACGTAGCCGTTGCGATAGCGCGTGTCCGACAGGCTGGTGGCGCGCTGGGCCGATGTCACGGCCTGTGCCTGCACGACCGACTGCTCCTGCAGGATGCGGATGGCGGCCAGTTGGTCTTCGACTTCCTGAAACGCCACCAGCACCTGCGTGCGGTAGCTCGCGAGCGCACCGTCGAGCTGGGCATTGGCGCCCTGCACGCCGGCCTCGCGGCGGCCGCCGTCGAAGATCGGCAGCGACAGCAGCGCGCCCACGCCCCACGAGCGCGCCGACCACTTGAAGAGGTCGCCGATCTCGGGCGAGGCATAGCCGGCGGCGCCGGTCAGCGAGATGTCCGGGAACCACGCGGCCTGCGCCACGCCCACGCGGGCCTGCGCGGCCAGCACAGCGCTCTGCGCGGCCGACACGTCGGGGCGACGGGTGAGCACCGTGGCGGGCACACCCGGCGGAATGGACGGGAGCGCCGTCGCCCACTCGTCGACGCGCAAGCCGAAGCTGGAAGCCGAATCGCCCACCAGCACCGCGAGCGCATGCTCCACCTGGGCGCGCTGGCGGTCGAGCGCGAGCGCATCCGACTCGGTGGACGACACCTCGGTCTGCACGCGCGCCACGTCGAGCTCGGCGATGTCGCCGGCCTGCTCGCGGCGCTGCGACAGGCGCAGCGTGTCGCGATACGCCTCGACCTGCTCGCGCACCAGGGCGCGCTCGGCATCGAGCGCGCGCAACTGCAGGTAGGTCTGCGCCACTTCGGCCTGCACGGCGAGGCGCGTGCTTTGCAGCAGCGCCTCGCGGCCGGCCGCATCGAGCTTGGCCGCATTGCTCGCGCCCGAGAGGCGGCCGAACAGGTCGACCTCGTACGAGAACGTGGCGCCGATGTTCGTCATCGTGGCTGGCCGGGTGCTGGCCGTGGCCTTGTCCAGGCCCGCGCCGCGGTTGGCGCCAGCGCCAAGGCCGATCTGCGGCAGGCGGTCGGCGTTGGCGCTGCGCGCCAGCGCGCGAGCCTCGGCCAGCCGAGCGGCCGCGGCCTGGATGTTGGTGTTGTTGACGTCGGCCTTCTCGATCAGTGCGTTGAGCGCCGGATCGTTGAACGCAAGCCACCAGTCGCCGCGCGGTTGCGCCTCGGAGGGCGCGGCCCGCGTGAAGCCGGCGGGCGGCGTCACCGCCTGGTCCTTGCCCTGCTCCTTGAACTGGGCGGTGGTCGTGATCTCGGGCAGGCCCGAGGGCGCGGTGGCACAGCCGGCGAGCACCAGGGCTGCCATCAGCGGCAGCAACGCGGTACGAAGCGGCTTCACCAGAGGTTGTACTGAAAATTTCATGATGCGCTTTCTCGATCAGTCGTCATGCGAAGAACGCGGCGATGCAGGCACCGGATGAAGGCCGCCACCACCGGCGCCGCCATGCGAAGCCGGATGCCCGGCCGACACGAAGTCGTCGCCATGCGGCACTTCGCCATGCAGCTTGAGTGGCCGGTTGCCCGCGAGGCGGCGCAGCAGCACGTAGAACACAGGCGTCAGGAACAGGCCGAAGGCCGTCACGCCGATCATCCCGGCGAACACCGCCACGCCCATGGCCTTGCGCATCTCCGAACCCGCGCCGGTGGACAGCACGAGGGGCAGCACGCCCATCACGAAGGCCAGCGAGGTCATGAGAATCGGGCGCAAGCGCAGGCGGCTGGCTTCGATGGCGGCCTGTATCGGTGTGCGGCCGGCAAATTCGAGCTCCCGGGCAAACTCCACGATAAGAATCGCGTTCTTCGCACTCAGCCCCACCAGCACGATCAACCCGATCTGCGTGAAGACGTTGTTGTCACCCCCCGATATCCATACGCCGGTCATCGCGGCCATGATGCCCATGGGCACGATCAGGATGATCGCGATCGGCAGCGTCAGGCTTTCGTACTGCGCAGCCAGCACCAGAAACACCAGCAGGATCGCCAGCGGGAACACCAGGAAGGCGGAATTGCCGGCCAGGATTTCCTGGTAGGTCAGCTCGGTCCACTCGAAGCTCACGCCCTTGGGCAGCGTCTCGGCCGCGATCTTGGTGATCGCGTCCTGCGCCTGGCCCGAGGAGTAGCCCGGCGCCGGGCCGCCGTTGATGTCGGCGGCGAGGTAGCCGTTGTAGCGCATGGCGCGTTCCGGGCCGAAGGTCGAATTCACCTTCATCAGCGCGGCCAGCGGCACCATCTCGCCCGAGGTCGAGCGCACCTTCAGCAGGCCCACGTCTTCGGCACGGGCGCGGTAAGGCGCATCGGCCTGGACGCGCACGGAGTACGTGCGGCCGAACTTGTTGAAGTCGTTCGCATACAGGCTGCCAAGGTAGATCTGCATGGTGTCGAAGATGTCCGTCACGGGCACGCCGAGCTGGCGGGCCTTGGTGCGGTCGATGTCGGCGTACAGCTGCGGCACGTTGACCTGCCAGCTCGTGAACATGCCGGCCAGTTCGGGCGCCTGGTAAGCCTTGGCCATGAAGGCCTTCACTGCCGCGTCCATCTGGTCGTAGCCCACCGAGCCGCGGTCTTCCAGTTGCAGCTTGAAGCCGCCCGTGGTGCCCAGGCCCGCCACCGGCGGCGGCGGGAACATCACGATGAAGGCGTCCTGGATGCTCGAGAAGGCGCCGTTCAACTGGCCCGCCACCGCGCCGCCGCTCTGGTCGGCGCGCTTGCGCTGGTCGAAGGGCTTGAGCGTGGCGAACACGATGCCCGAGTTGGAGCTGTTGGTGAAGCCGTTGATCGACAGGCCCGGGAAGGCGATGGCGTCTTCCACGTTCGGGTTCTTCTTCATGATCTCGCCCATGCGCTGGATCACTTCGTCGGTGCGGTCGAGCGTGGCGCCGTCGGGCAGCTGAGCGAAGCCGATCAGGTATTGCTTGTCCTGCGCCGGCACGAAGCCGCCGGGCACCGCCTTGAAGAGGCCGAAGGTCACGGCGATGAGCGCGACGTAGATCGCGAGCATCAGCGCCTTGCGCGAGATCACGTTCTTCACGCCGCCGCTGTAGGCCTCGGAGCCGCGATGGAACAGCTTGTTGAAGCCGCGGAACAGCCAGCCGAAGGCCTTGTCCATGCCGCGCGTCAGCGCGTCCTTGGGAGCGTCATGGCCGCGCAGCAGCAGTGCAGCGAGCGCGGGCGACAGCGTCAGCGAGTTGATCGCCGAGATCACCGTCGAGATCGCAATCGTCACCGCGAACTGGCGGTAGAACTGGCCCGTGAGGCCGCTGATGAAAGCCAGCGGAACGAACACGGCCACCAGCACCAGCGCAATCGCGATGATGGGCCCGGACACTTCGCGCATCGCGCGATAGGTCGCCTCGCGCGGCGTGAGCCCCGCCTCGATGTTCCGCTCGACGTTCTCCACCACCACGATGGCGTCGTCCACCACGATACCGATGGCCAGCACCAGCCCGAACAGGCTCAGCGCGTTGATCGAAAAGCCGAGGACGTGCAGCACCGCGAAGGTGCCGATCACCGACACCGGCACGGCCAGCAGCGGAATGATCGACGCGCGCCACGTCTGCAGGAACAGGATCACGACCAGCACCACCAGCATGATGGCTTCGAGCAGCGTGTGGATCACCGATTCGATGGACGCGCGCACGAACTGAGTCGGGTCGTAGGCGATGCGGTATTCCAGGCCCTCGGGCATGTTCTTGTTGAGCTCGGCCATCGTCTTGCGCACGTTGGACGAGATGTCGAGCGCATTGGAGCCCGGCGCCTGGAACACACCCATGCCGACGGCCGGGTCGTTGTTCAGCAGCGAGCGCAGCGAGTAGTCGGCGGCGCCCATCTCGAGGCGGCCGATGTCGCGAAGACGCGTGACGGCGCCGTCGGTGCCGCTCTTGACGATGATGTCGCCGAACTCTTCCTCGCTCTGCAGGCGACCTTGCGCATTGATCGACAGCTGCATGTCCACGCCCGACAGGCCCGGCGATGCGCCGACCACGCCGGCCGCGGCCTGCACGTTCTGGCCACGGATGGCAGCCACCACGTCGCTCGCCGAGAGGCCGCGCTGCGCGACCTTCTGCGGGTCGAGCCACACGCGCATGGAGTAGTCGCCGCCGCCGAAGATCTGCACCTGGCCCACGCCTTCGATGCGCGCCAGCGGGTCCTTCACGTTCAGCACCGCGTAGTTGCGCAGGTAGTTGATGTCGTAGCGATTGTTCGGCGAGACGAGGTGGACCACCATCGTCAGGTCGGGCGCGCTCTTGACGGTCGTGATGCCAAGCCGGCGCACTTCCTCGGGCAGACGCGGCTCGGCTTGCGAGACGCGGTTCTGCACGAGCTGCTGTGCCTTGTCGGGATCGGTGCCGAGGCGGAACGTCACGGTGAGCGTCAGCACGCCGTCGGTCGTTGCCTGGCTGCCCATGTAGAGCATGCCTTCGACGCCGTTGATCTGCTCTTCCAGCGGCGTGGCCACCGTTTCAGCAATCACCTTCGGGTTGGCGCCCGGGTACTGGGCGCGCACCACCACCGAAGGCGGCGCGACTTCCGGGTACTCCGAGATCGGCAGCCCGCGCAGCGCGATCAGGCCGGCTATCAGCATCAATAGCGACAGCACGCCGGCAAAGATCGGCCGGTCGATGAAGAATTTTGAGAGATTCATGTTCGTTTACTCCACCGCGTCGTGCGCGGTCCACGCCGCATGCAGGCATGCGGCATCCAAGTGGCTCCCATTTCAGGAACACCGCGGAACCGGCTTTGCCGGGCCGCTGGTGTTGCCCCCGCGAGGGGGTTGGCGGCTACACGAAGTGAGCAAGCCTGGGGGTGGTTCAAGATTTGGCCGCTTCCGCGACACGTTCCGGTTGTTGTTGCTTGGGGTCGGCCTTGGCGTCCATGGTCACTTGCTTCGGCGCCACCAGCGCACCAGGGCGGATGTGCTGCAGGCCGTTGACCACGACCTTGTCGCCGGCCTTCAGACCCTTGCTCACGACACGCAGCCCGTTGATCGACGCACCGAGCGTGACTTCGCGGTAGACCGCCTTGTTGTCTTCGCCCACGACCATCACGAACTTCTTGTTCTGGTCAGTGCCGATGGCGCGTTCGCTCACGAGAAGCGCGGTGTCGTTGCGGGCCTGTCCCATGCGGATGCGGGCGAACTGGCCGGGGATGAGCGCGCCGTCCTTGTTGTCGAACGAAGCACGCACGCGCACCGTGCCGCTCTTGGCATCGACCTGGTTGTCGATCAGCTGCAGCTTGCCGGTGAAGGGCGTGCCGTCGAGGCCGGCGGTGCCCATCTGCACGGGAATGCTCTCGATCTGGCCTCGGGCGCTGGAGCCGCTCGGCAGGTCTTTCAGGGCTCGCGTGATGACCTGCTCGTCGGCGTCGAAGCTCGCGTAGATCGGGCTCACCGACACCAGCGTGGTCAGCACCGGCGCACCGGGGCCCGCGGCGACGAGGTTGCCCACCGTCACTTCGAGCTTGCCGATGCGGCCCGACACCGGCGCGCGCACCTGGGTGTAGCCCAGGCTCAGGCGCGCGGTCTGCAGTTGGGCCTGGGCGGCGCGCAGGTTGGCATTGGCTTCGCTGCCGGCATTCACACGCTCGTCGTACTCGCGCTGGGCAATGGCCTTGTCGTCCCACAGACGCTTGGCACGCTCCTGCTCGCTGCGGCTGAACGACTGGCGGGCCTGCGCGGAGGCCACTTGTGCTTCGGCGCGCTCGACCTCGGCCGCGTACGGGGCGGGATCGATGGTGATCAGCAGATCGCCCTGCTTCACCAATGCGCCTTCGCGAAAGTGCACCGACTGCACGGCGCCCGCGACGCGGGAGCGCACATCGACGCGCTGGACGGCTTCGAGCCGGCCCGAGAACTCGTCCCAGGCGTTGATCTCGCTCGACGCCACGGTGGCCACCGACACCGGCGTGGCCTGCGGCGCCGCCGGTGCGTTGTTGGCCTCGGCCTTGAAACTGTGCATGCCCAACACGGCGGCCGCCACGGCCAGCAATGCGGTAATGCCGGTCACGGCGGGCCACAGGCCCTTGCGGGCGACGGAAGACAGCTTTTTCTCGTTGTTCGACATGATGGTTCGTCCTTCTCGATGACTTCAGGGATGCAACAGGCCACCCCGGCGCTTTTGGCACCAGGCGGCGGAATTCAGAAAAAACAAGGCCCTCGCACGCTGCCGCGCTGGCGGCGTGTCGATCAGGCAGCCGGGATCGGCCGGGAACTAGCTGGGGTGGTTCGGCGCCGCACCCGGTGGCGTGGTCGCGCTGAAAAACTCGCGGAAGTGCTGCTGCACCGTGGCCTCACAGGCCACGCAACCCGTGTTCTCGGTGTCGTAGAGTGCTTTGGGCCAGTTGGAGGCACTGGGCAGCACGCTGCTCGTGACCTCGATGCCGGCGGCACGCAGGCGGCCGGCGAAGGTCAGCGCCTCGTCGCGCATGGCGTCGTCCTGGCCCACCAGCACCAGCGCAGGCGCCAGGGCCGACAGCCGCAGCGAACCGCTGGGCACCGCATAGGGATGGGTGGCGTTCGAGGGGCAGCTCAGGTACTTCTCCCAGCCGCTGGCCCAGCGGCATTCGGCCGCATCGCTGGTGGCCTTGCGCAACGAGGCGGTGCCGGCGCAGGGGTCGAGCATGGGCGACAGCAGGATCTGGCCGGCAACCGGCGGATGCGCCCGGTCGCGGGCGATCAGCGCCACCGCGGCCGCCAGGTTGCCGCCGGCTTCCTCGCCGGCCAGGTACACCTGCGCGCCTTTGCCGCCGAGCTTGGTGCGCTGCTTGTAAAGCCATTCGAGGGCGGCATAGCCCACCTCGATCGGCTCCGGGAACGGCGATTGGGGCGCCAGCGGATAGGCCACCGACACCACCACCGCCCCCGCGCCGGCCAGCAGCCGGGCCACGTTGCGGCCGTTGTCGAGATCGCCGCACACAAAGGTGCCGCCATGGAAATGCAGCACCAGCGGTGCGACTTCACCCTTGGCACGCTGGCCGTACACACGGGCACCGACCGGTTCGCGGCCGGGCAGCTCGATCGACAGATCGGCTTCCACGCCCTGTACCGCCGCACGGGCGGCGGCTTCGGCAGAGCGGGACGATGGAACGGGTGACATGGGCGACCTCAGGGAATTGGGCGATGGTTGAAATATAAGTCGCCCGGCGCAGCGTTGAAACAGGCAAGCCGGCCCTACTCTGTTTCCAAACCGATAACAATCGGGGCCACCCGCCAAGGGTTTGGCTGCTTGTGTGAGAATCCGCCTCCCCCGGTGTGGGCCGGGTACCCAGAACAGGCATTCAATGGATCAAATCCAGGCCATGCGGATCTTCGTCCGCGTCGTGGAAGCCGGCACATTCACCCGTGCGGCGGACTCTCTCGCCCTGCCCAAAGGCACGGTCACCAAACAGATCCAGGCGCTCGAATCGCGCCTGCGCGTGAAGCTGCTCAACCGCACCACGCGGCGCGTCACGGTCACACCCGACGGCGCGGCCTACTTCGAGCGGGCCGCGCGCCTTCTCAACGACTTCGACGACATGGAAGCCAGCATGACGAATGCGCAGGCCAACCCCACGGGGCGGCTGCGCATCGACGTCGGCACCTCGGTGGCAAGGCAGATCATCCTGCCTGCGCTGGCCAGCTTCTGCGACCGCTATCCTGATATCCAGGTCGACCTGGGGGTGAGCGACCGCACCGTCGACCTGATCAGTGACAACGTCGACTGCGTGATCCGCGCCGGCGAGCTCAACGACCAGTCGCTGGTGGCGCGGCGCATCGGCACGCTGCACTTCGTCACCGTGGCATCGCCGGCATACGTGAAGCGCTACGGCATGCCGCAGCACCCGAGCGACATCGAGAAGCGCCACCACGTGGTGAGCTACTTCTCGGGCACCACGCGGCGCGTTTACCCGCACGAGTTCAGGAAGGGCGACGAACAGATCGAGCTGAACGGGCCCTACCGCGTGTCGGTGAACGAGAGCAACGCGCACATCACCGCGGTGCTGGGCGGCTTCGGCATCTCGCAGTGCATCACCTTCATGGCCGAGCCGCTGCTGGAAAGCGGCGAGCTGATCGAGCTGCTGCCCGATTGGCATCGCGACCCGTTGCCGATCCACGTGGTGTACCCGCCCAACCGCCACCTGAGCGCGAAGGTGCGCGCGTTCGTGGATTGGGCGGCGGAGCTGTTTGCCAAGAATCCGCGGCTGCAGCGCCGCTGAATCGAACTACACCGGCTCGCAGCGCACCTCGGTCTTCACCGAGTTGGCGATGAAGCATTCTTCATGCGCCCGGTAGTGCATCTGCTCGATCTGCTCGCGCGTAGGAATGTTCTCGCCCGAGAACGCCACCGCCGGCCGCAGCGTGACCACCGTCATCGCCATTTTGCCGTCGGCGTTCTTCTCCATCACGCCAGTGGCCGCGTCGAAGTAGCGGTCGACGATGAACCTGCGCTTCACGGCCATCGTGAGAAACCACAGCATGTGGCAGTTGGAAAGCGAGGCGACGAACATCTCCTCCGGATCGACCGCCGACGCATCCGACATCGGCAGCGGCACCACGTGCGGGGACGACGAGGCCGCCACCTCCGCCCCGCCGTCGAAGCGCAGCACATGCCTGCGGCTGTAGGTGTTGCCGAGAAAGTCCTGATCGCCCCGCTCCCAGAGGATTTCCGCGGTGTACTGGGCCATGGGTCGTGCTCCTTGCTCGAAAGATTTCAGAGATGGATGAAGTAGCGGTACTTGGTGAGGCTGCCCTGGCTGGGCAACGTGACGAAGGTCTCGGCCAGCATGCCGCCATGGGCCGCGATCACCTTCTGCGACGCGAAGTTGTCCGGGCTGGTCGTGATCTCGACGCGGCTCAGCCCCTCGCGCGCGGCCAGCGTCAGCATCGCGCCGAGCGCGCGCGTGGCGTAGCCCCTGCGCTGCTTCCACGGCACCACGTTGTAGCCGATGTGGCCCAGGCAGTAGATCGGCAAGGCGTCGGTGCCGGGCTGCCAGCGCAGGTCGATGCTGCCGCAGAACTCGCCGTCCCACATCCAGCACTTGTAGCCCGGCAGGCGCGGCACCTGCGTGCCGTCCGGCATGGTGATGGGCGCGCCCCTGGCCTCGCGGTCGACCAGGCTCGCGAGGAACAGGGCGGGGTCGGACTCGATCGCGGCGCGTTCCTCCGCGCCCGATTCGGGCCGCGTCTCGTCGCGCGACCAGCCCCTGTTCAACGCCGAGACGTAGCCGGCCAGGTAAGGCCTCGCGGGCCAGACGAGCTCCATCGGCCGGGGATCGGTGACGGGATGGGATCGGTACAGCGGCACCTTCACACTCCCATCAGCTTGACGACGAGCGGCACCAGCAGTGCGGTCGCGATGCCGTTGAGCCCCATGGCCAGCGCGGAGAATGCGCCCGCCGTCTCGTTCACCTGGATCGCCCGCGCCGTGCCGATGCCATGCGCGGCAAGGCCGACCGCGAACCCGCGAACCGCGGGCTCCTTGATGCGCAGCAGGTTCAGCAGCCCCGTCGCCATGATCGCGCCCGAGATGCCGGCAACGGCCGCGGCCACCGCCGCCAGCGAGGGCAGCCCGCCGATCTTCTCGGCCACGCCCATGGCGATGGGCATGGTGGCCGACTTGGGCGCGAGCGACATCATCAGCTCGTGCGATCCGCCCAGCACCCACGCGATGCCGATGGCCGACACGATGGCCGCGACCGAGCCCACGAGCAACGCCACGCCAATGGGCAGCCACAACCGCCGCAGCCGTCCGACCTGGCTGTAGAGCGGCACAGCCAGTGCCACGGTGGCGGGGCCGATCAGGAAGTGCACGAACTTCGCGCCTTCGAAATACGTGTCGTAGGGCGTGCGCGTGAGCAGCAGCACGCCGACGATGACGATCACCGAGACCAGCACCGGGTTGACCACCGGATTGCGTCCGCTGCGGGTGTGCAGCCACAGTGCGCCAAGATAGGCCAGCAGCGTGAGCGAAAGCCACAGCAGCGGCGACTGCGCGAGGAAGACCCAGATCTCGGAGAGCTTCGCGGGCGCTGTCATTCGGCGTCCTTGCCTGTGATGCGGATCATCCAGCGGAACGTGAGCGCGGTGACCGTCATGGTGAATGCCGCACCGGCGATGCCCGCCGCAAGGAAGGGCAGCCACTCGCGCCCCACGCGCTCGAAATGCAGCATGACGCCGGTCACGGCCGGGATGAACAACAGCATCAGGTTGCGCAGCAGGTGGCCCGAGGTGTCGGCCAGGACCTGTGGCACGCCCCGTCGCACCAGCAGGCCGGTGAACAGCAGCACCATGCCGATCAGCGGGCCGGGGATGGGCAGGCCGAGCCACTGCACGAGCAGTTCGCCGGCCAGTTGGCAGATAAAGAGCGTGGTGATGGCGTAGAGCATTTTTTCTCGCGGGTGTATGTGGTCAGGACGTGTTTGTCCAGGCCTGCTTCAGCGCCTGCTGGCTGGCCGGGGGCAATACGCCGAGGCGCACGTGGCCAGGCAGGCCGAAGGAGGTGCAGTCGCGCAGCTTGATGCCTTCGGCGCGCAGCGCGGCGGCCACGTCTGTGTACGGACGGTCGGTACGTGCGCAGAAGAAGTTGGCGTCGCTCGGGAGGCATTGCCAGCCGAGCGATTCGCAGACCGCGCGTTGTCGGGTTTTCCAGTCCCTCAGGGTCTGCAGGCTTTGGGCCAGCCAGCGTTGCGCTTCGTCGCCGGTCCAGGCCTCAAGCATCGCCACGCCGTGCGTGCCCAGCGGCCATGAAGGGGCCAGCCGTTCGATGCGTTGCACGAGGCTCGCATCGGCGTCTTCAGGGGCGATCGCGTAGGCGGCGCGGATGCCTGTCAGGCCCATGGCCTTGTTCGGTGTCCACAGCTGCCAGAGGCGGTCGCGCTGAGTGGCGTCGAGCGAAGCCTGGCCTTCGAGGCGCAACGGCTCATAGGCCAGGTCGAGCACACATGCGCCACCCGGGCTCGCAGCCAGCTGCGGCAGATCGGCTTGCGGCTGCCCCAGCGGGCTCGACGGTTCACAGCACCAGCGCAGCGCAGCGTCGGTGTACGCCTGAGGTGCGCGAATCGTTTGCAAAACCCAGGCCTGCGCCGCACGCTCATAGTCGCCATAGCTGTGCGCCGGCAGCCAGACGCAACGACCGCCGCCTTGTGCGACAGCGGCGCTGATGCGATGAATGAACTCGCTCGCGCTCGCCGCGATGACTATGCGTGCGGCCTTTGCACCATGAAAGTCCGCAAGCCTGCTTCGAAGTGCCGTGTACTGCGGGTCCGGATAGCAAGCGGCGTCGACGACGCGCAACGCGGACAACACGGCCGGGCACGCGCCCACGGCATTGCCATTGGTCGAGAAGTCGTGCGGCGCGGCACCGGATGCATCGGGGCCGCCGTGCAGGACCGCGCTCATACCCACCTCCAGCCGGTCGTTGCCGCGATGGCCAGCGACGCGAACACGCCCAGCGCTGCGGCGGCGCGTCCGCCCAGTTGCGCAGTGCGTTGCATATCCGCCGCCGAAGGCGCACGCCCCTCGGCATTCAGCGCATACACGCCCGGCTTGGCCAGCCGCACACCGAGCAGCAGCGCCATCGTCGCCATCGGCCAGCCGCTGTTGGGCGACGGCGTGCGTCGCGCCTCGCCGGACAGCCCCGTGGGCCAGCGCCACGCCGCCAGCGCCAGCAGCCCCACGGTGATGCGTGCCGGGATCCACGAGAACAGATCGTCCGCGCGCGCGGCCCATTTGCCGAACCATGTCCAGTCGCGGCCGTTGCGCTCGCCGCGGTAGCCCCACATCGCATCGGCCGTGTTGGCGAAACGGTAGAGCGCCGCGCCCGGCAGGCCGAGCAGCACGAACCAGAACACCGGGGCCACGAGCGAGTCGTTGAGGTTTTCGGCGAGCGATTCGATGGCGCTTTCGCGCACTTCTCGCTCACTGAGCCGGGAGACATCGCGGCTCACCAGTCGTGCCAGTTGCTTGCGTCCGGCATCGATCGACACGCTCAACGCCGCCTCGACCGCGAGCACTTCGTCGCGCAGCATGCGCCAGGCGAAAAGCGGCTTGAGCAGCAGGCCCAGCAGCAACGCGCCGGCCCATGCGGGCAGCGACAGCGCGATGAATGCCTGCATGGCCATGGCGACACCCCACGCGGCCGCCGCGCCCACGCACCACGTCAGCGCGCCGATGAAGAACATCGGCAGATCCACCGGCTTCGCCCGGTACGCATGCGGTGCAACGCTCGAACCGACCCAGCCGAGGTAGCGCCCCATCCACACGACGGGATGCAGGCGTGCAGGCGGCTCGCCCAGCCAATGGTCGATGGCCAGCGCGAGCCACAGCGCGGCGGTGGCCACGATGGCGTGCTCGGGATTCAGATAGGGCATGAGAGCCGCCATTCTCGCGAATCAGGCAGGCGCCCTGCCCCGGCGCCACTGCATCAGCGCGCCGAGTGCGACAAGCAGTGCAGCGCCCAACGCGACCCTGAGCCGAAGGACGACTGTCTCGGCCTTGGGCGATGGCGCGTCGGCTGGCGTGGGTTCGAGCTTGAGGCCGCTGACGGGCTGGGGACTATCGGGTGCAGGCCCAGTCGCCGGTATTTGCACCGGCGCCGACGCTGGTGCAGCCACGACCACGGGCTCGACCAGCGCGCTCGGCTCGTGCGAAGCCGCAGGCGGCGACAGCTCCGCCTGCGCGAACCGCTGCACACCCGCATTGCGCTCGCGCAGCCCGGTCGTGCGCACCGCCTCCTCATAGGCCCGCGCCAGCTCGCGCCGTGTGGCCGCATCCGGCTTCCAGTAATTCAGCCGCACCGCATCGAGCATGCGCTCCAGCGTCTGCGCGAAGGCTGCGCGGTTGTCGCCTTCCAGCCATTCGCGCGTGCCCAGCTTGTATCTGTCGCGCACGTACACGTCGTGCAGCGACTGCCACTGGTCCTGCCGCACGGCCTGCGGCGCCGTGACCTGCCAGCCCCAGAGGAACTGCGCGGTCTTCAGCACCTGCAGCGTGCCGCTGTAGCCCTCGGCCTTCTGCGCCTCGACCCATTGCGGGTGCAGGTAGCGGGTCTGCATCTCGCGCGCGATGGCGCCTGCGGCCGTGTCGGTGCGCACCGCGCCGCTGTCGCGCAGGTTCTGCACGTACAGGGCCGGGTCCTTGCCGGTGAGCTGGCGCACCGCCTGCGCGATGCCGCCGAGGTACTGGAACGGATCGTCGTTGGTCAGCACGCCGTAGAGGTTGGAACTGCGCGCCATCAACGCCGCGTCGACCTGCATGAGATTGCCCGCATAGGCGCCAGGCCGCGCGGCGCCGTCGAGGCCCTTGCCGTAGGCGTGGCCCATGCGGTCCATGTAGAGCTGCGCCATCTGCGCGTCGCCGCCGCCGCGTTGCTGGCTCGCCCACACGTCGCTCGCAAGCGCGGCTTCCTCCAGCCCGGCGCCGTAGCTGCCCTGCTCGTTCGAGAACACGCGCGCCGTCGACCAGCGCTGCGCCTCTTGTGCTGTCGCGCCTTCCGCGCGGAGCTTGCGTGCCAGTGCCTCGCTGTGCTGCGCCACGGCGTTGCCCGATTCGTGCAGGGCCGCCACCTGCTGCACGGCCTCATCGAGCCAACGCATCGCGTTGGCAAACTGGTCGCGGTAGGAGCCGGTGACACTGATCAGCACATCGATGCGCGGCCGCTTCAGCACCGGCGCGGGAATCACCTCGATGCCCGCCATGCGCCCGCCCTCGTCCCAGCGCGGCTTCACGCCCATGGCGTAGAAGGCCTGGCTTTCCAGCACGCCCTGGTGGCGCGAGGCCTCGCCGGCCCAGAGCGTGAAGGCGATCTTTTCCGGCGGCTTGCCGGCATGGGACTTCGCGTGTTCGGCGATCCACGCGTCCATGGCGGCCACGCCCGTCTCCCACGCCGCGCGTGTCGGCATGCGGCTCGGGTCGAAGCCGTAGAGGTTGCGGCCGGTCGGCAGGCTGTCCGGGTTGCGCACCGGGTCGCCGCCGTAGCTCGATTTCAGGTAGCGCCCATCGAGCGCGGTCAGCAGGCCTTCGATTTCCTCGTTGTGCGCGAGCACGGCGTCGAGCTTCTGCGCGCGCTCGGCCAGCAGCAGAAGACTTTGCTTCCCGGCGACGGTCTTTCCCATGGCGCTCGCAGTCTGCGCATCGACAAGCGCAAGCTCGACCCAGCGCGTGGGGCGCGAATCGGCGATGCGCTTCGCATCGATCAGGAAGGCCTCGTCGATGTCTTCGCCGAGCGCCTCGACCAGCGGCTTGCCGAGAATCTGCAGGATGGTCATGCGGCGGCGCTGCGCATCGGGCGCCTGACCGAAGGTCGCGAGGCCCAACGGCTGCGCGGTCTGCGCGAGTTCGTCGAGGTACGGATGCAGCACGGCGACGAAACCCGCGAAGTCCGCGCGAATGCGCGCGGGCGTCCAGCCGAGGTCGCGGTCGTAGTGCTGTTCGACGAACTCGGCCGCCAGCTGCTTTTCCATCGCGGTCTTCACAGGGCCGGGCGACAGCGTTTCCCAGTCGTGCATACGCTCGTGCATTTCCTGCACGCCGGGCCGGAAGCCGGCGGGCGCGAACATCGGTGTCGAATGGCTCACCATCGTCGCGCGGCCGCGGCGCTTGGCGGTGGTGGCTTCGCCGAGGTTGTCCATGATGAACGGATAGACGTTCGGCAGATCGCCCAACGCGAGCAGCGGATCGTCCTGCACCGACAGCCCGCGCTCCTTGCCCGCCGACCATTCGAGCGTGCCGTGCGTGCCCACGTGCACCACGGCGCCGGCGCCGAACTGCGTGCGCAGCCAGAGGTAGGTGGCGAGGTAGCTGTGGCTCAGCGGCACGGCCGAGCGGTGGTAGACCTGCTCGGCCTTGCCCGCCACCTGCGTGCCGGGCTCGAAGCGCGGCGGCTGACGCAGCACGACGACGTTGCCGAACTGGACGCGCGGAATCACGAAGGCCGGCTCGCCGGCAACGGGGCGCAGCATGGTCGATTTTTCGGGCGGGCCCCAGTAGGTTTCGATGCGGCGCTGCGTCTCCACGGGCAGCGCGCGAAACCAGGCGAGGTAGCGCGACAGCGGCATCGCGTCGGCAAGGTTCCTGTCGAGCAGCGGCTGCAGTTCGTCGCCCTGCCCCGTCGGGTAGTAGGCCTTCATCGCGGCCTGCACCTGCGCGATCAGCGCGTCGGCGCCCGGCTGCTCGGTGCGGTAGCCGGCCGACTTCATTGCCGCGAGCATGTTGCTCACGCTGCGCGGCACGTTGAGAAAGGACGCGCCGAAGTTCGCCTCGCCCGGCGGATAGTTGTAGACCAGCATCGCCACGCGGCGGTCCGCAGCCGGCGTGCGCTGCAGGCGCAGCAGCACGGCGGCCTTGTCGGCCACGGCGTCGATCTGCGCGGGCAGCGGCTGCAGCGTGCCGGCCGCGGCATCGCGGGCGCTGACGAGCATCGGGTCGGTCATGCCTGCCAGCTCGCTCGGGCTGTAGTACGCAGCGATGTCGGTTTGCGAGAGGCCGTCTTTGCTCTGCGCCCATTGCGCGGCATCCATCGCCAGCGAGGGCAGCGTCTGCAGGACCGGCACGCCGATGCGCTCGAGCTCGGCCTTGCGCTCGTTGGGGCTGAACACCAGCGAGGCATTGACGATCGCATCGGCCACGCGCCGTTCACCGGCGTGCGTCATGCGGAAGAACAGGTCTTTCTGCTGGCGCGGGCCGTAGAAGGCATAGGCGCGCATGCCACGCCGTTCGAGCGAGGCGATCAGCGCGTCGAGCCAGCCGGTGTCGTCGCCCGTCACGGTGGCGCTGTTGACGGCGATGGCGACCGTGCCGCTGCCGGGCAGCCGTTCGATGGCGGCGATCTCGGTTTCGATACGGGGCCAGGCCGGGTGATAGAGGCCGGCCAGCGGCAGCGGCACGGCATCGGGCAGGCCAGCGAGATTGCCGGGCTGCGCCAGTGCCTTCATTGCCGCGTCGAGGTTGGCGGTACCGGCAAAGCGCCAGTACTCGCGCACCCGCTGCGCCCACGCCGCATCGACACCGCGTTCGGCCAGCAGCGGCGCGGCGGCGGAGGTCTGCCCCTTGGCCACCAGCGCGAACTCGTCGATCAGCACATACGGCGCGGCGCTCTGCGCAATCGTGTCGCCGAAGCGTGCAGCGGCAGCTTGCGCTACGCTGATATGCGGCGCATCGACGACGAGCAAACGCGCGCCTTCGAGCGCAGCGGCCAGCGTCCCGGGCGAGTCCTGCGACGCCGACACCACCTGCAGCGGCAGCCCCGCCTCGCGCGCCGCGGCCCGCAACCTCACCACGCGCGCCGGGGACACCAGCGACGTGCTCAGCACCACGACGCGGGAAGGAGCCTGCTGCGCCTGGGCCGGCGAAAAGACGCCCAGCCCCACCATCAACAACCAGAAGAAGAATCGCGTCACTTCCCGTCCTGCGCCGGCACCGCATCGGCCGGCACATAAACCATCGTGCCGTCCTTGAGCCGCCATGCCGTGCCGGCCTTCTCGCCGTCGCCCTGCCCCGTCGCGCCGCTGGCCTTGAAGCGCGTGATCTTGCGGCCCTCGCGCGTGACGATCTCCATGTTCGGCTGGCCTTCGTTGCGGATGATCGTCACCTTGTCCTGCGCGAAAGGGTTCATCGGGTTGTTGATGACCGCGATCATCAGCATGCCGATCACCACCATGAACACGTCGATCAGGTTGATGGTCGAGAGCACCGGGTCGTCGTCGTCGCTGTCCAGGCTGCTCAGTATGGAAAACTGGCGACGACTGCTCATGACAGCCGGTCCCGCGCGTCGAGCACCGTCACCAGCTCGCGCATAAGCCAGCGGCGGCGCACGGTGTAGACCACGAAGGCGATCGAGGCCGAGGCCAGCGCCACGATCACGCTCGCGAACGCGGGCGCCAGGCTCTGCGCCACGCCCTGCGATTCGCCCGAGGCCACAGCCACGAGCGCGGGGCCCATCGGGATCATGGTGGCGATCAGCCCCAGCATCGGCGCCACGCGGCTGCAAAGGCGCACGCCTTCGAGCTGCTTGAGCACGACCAGCTCCATCTGCTCCTGGCTGGCCTGCGCGTGGCGCTGCAGCACCAGCGCGCGCGACGGGTCGCGAAGCCGCTGCAGATACTCGATGCCGAACGCGCCGAGGCAGTACACGGCATAGACGAAAGACAGCAGCACGCCCAGCGTCACCGGCCAGAGGAACAGGCGCGCAAGCTCGAAGAGAACGGTATCGAAGGCCAGCATCAGATAGGCTCCACGGCAGGCGGTTGATCGAAAAGGTCCGAAGGCCGGCCCCAGCCTTCGTCGAACACCAGCGAAGCGAGCGGCTCGCGCTTCGCCCAGCGTTCGCGCTGCAACATCGGCTCTTCGTAGAAGCCGTGCACGGGGCCCAGGCACAGCAGCGCAATGGGCTCGGCGCCTTCGGGCAGGCCGAGCAGCACCGACACCTCGGCCGGATCGAACAGCGACACCCAGCCCATGCCCAGCCCCTCGGCACGCGCCGCGAGCCAGAGGTTCTGGATGGCGCACGAGGCCGAAGCCAGGTCCATCTGCGGCAGCGTGCGGCGGCCGAACACATGCTTCTCGCGGCCGTCGACCAGCGTCACCGCCAGCAGTTCGGCGGCGTCGAGCAGGCCCTGCACCTTGAGGCGCATGAATTCGTCTTCACGCTCGCCCAGGGCACGGGCCGTGAGCACGCGCTCCTGTTCGACGACGCGGTGCAATTCCTGGCGCAGCGCATCGCCGCGAATGCGAATGAAACGCCAGGGCTGCATGAAGCCGACGCTGGGCGCGTGGTGTGCCGCATCGAGCAGCCGACGCAGCACTTCGGGCTCGACCTGCCCGCCTGCGAAGTGGCGCATGTCGCGGCGTTCGTGGATGGCACGGTAGACGGCCTGCGCCTCGTCGTTTTGGAAAGCGTGATGCGTCATTCGGGGTGCGTGCACAGGCCACCGGGTACTCCCCTCCGCGAATGTCCCCCGGCTTCGCCTCCTCCTTTATTTCGCTGCGGGGAGCACCCGGTGCCCTGTGCACGATGGGCGCTCTGCTCATGCCGGCAGTTCAACCGCTCTGCTGATCGATCACGCCGATGGGGTGCCTTGCGCAGCGAAATAAAGGAGGAGGCCGCAGGCCGGGGGACATTCGCGGAGCAAGGTACCCCGTCGGCGTGATCACGCCCCGAACGACGACGACGACAGCTATTCACCTCAGTCCTCGATGCCGCGCTGCGCTGGGATGCCCGCCTTGAAGGCGTGCTTCACCAGCGTCATCTCGGTCACGGTATCGGCCAGCTCGACGATCTCCGGCGGGCAGCGCCGCCCCGTGAGCACCACATGAACATGCTTGGGCCGCGCTCGCAATGCTTCGAGCACGCCTTCGAGCGGCAGCCAGCCATAGATCAGCGGGTAGGTGATTTCGTCGAGCACCACGAGGAAGTGTTCGCCCGACAGGATCGCCGCCCTGGCCTTTTCCCAGCCGTCGCGCGCGAGCTGGCCCGAACGTTCGAGGTCCTGGCTCTTCCAGCTGAAGCCGTCGCCGAGGCCTTCGATCGGAATGCCGATCTGCTCGAACATGCGATGCTCGCCGAAGCGCGCCGATGGCACCTTCATGAACTGGTAGATCTTCACGGCCTTGCCGCGGCCGTGCGCGCGCAGCGCGAGGCCGAAGGCCGCGGTGCTCTTGCCCTTGCCGTCGCCGGTGTTGACGATGACGAGTCCGCGGCGTTCGCCGTCGGGCTTCTCGTAGGGCTTCTCGCTGGGAGGGGTTTCTATTTGCATGGGTTCTCTTGTCAGTTTCGGGGCTGCTGTCTCGGGGTGTGTGCGCACCCCGAACAACGCGCAAAGAACACAACGCACGTCATAGCGGCAACGCAATCCACTGGTCCGCCACCCGGTGCACGCGGATGCGGTGGTCGAACACCTGTTCCAGTGCGGCGTGAGTGATAGGGTCGCCGCAGCCGCCATGATGAACCACGCGGCCGCGGTCCATCACGACGAGCTCGTCGGCGGCCAGTGCCATCGGCAGCTCGTGCAGCACGCTGACCACGGTCTTGCCGCCGGCCACGAGCGCGCGCGCAGTCTGCATCCAGTCGGCCTGGTGCGGCGGGTCGAGGTTGGCGAGCGGCTCGTCCATCAGCAGCAGTTCGGCCTCGACCGCGAGCGCGCGCGCCAGCAGCACGCGCTGGCGCTCGCCGCCGGAAAGCTGGCCCAGCGGACGATCGCGCCAGTCCCAGGCCTGCGTGCTGCGCAGGGCACGCTCCACGGCCTCGCGGTCGGCGGTACTGGGCGCAGCCAGCCAGCGTTGGTGCGGCAAGCGGCCGAGCATGGCGACGTCGTAGACCATCAGGTCGTCGGCGCTGCCCTCGCCCGTGCCGCTCTGGCCCAGCCACGAGAGGCGCTGGGCGCGGATGCGCGCCGGCACCTTGCCCTGCGCCTCGCCGAAGAGCCGCACCTCGCCGCGGTGTGCGAGCAGGCCCGCGAGCGCCTTGAGCAGCGTCGACTTGCCCGCGCCGTTCGGGCCGACGATGCTGGTCCAGCGGGCGGTGGACAGCTGCAGGTCGATGTCGTGCAGCACCTCGGTAGCGCCCAGCGTAGCGCTCACGCGGCGTGCTTCGAGGGCGGGTATGTGCCGCTCGCTCATGCCACGCCACTCCGCGCGCCGCGCCGGTGCATCAGCCACAGCAGGTAGCTGCCGCCCAGCACCGCCGTGAGCACGCCCACCGGCAGTTCCTGCGGCGCGATCAGCCAGCGCGCCAGCAGGTCGGCCGCCATCAGCAGCAAGCCGCCCATCAGCGCCGACAGCACGATCAACCGCGCGTGCGTGGTCTTGACGACCGAGCGTACGAGGTGCGGCGCGGCCAGGCCGACGAAGGCGATCAACCCGGTCTGCGCCACCGCCGCACCCGTGGCCAACGCCAGCACCACCACCAGCGCCGCGCGCATCGCGCCGAGCGGCAGGCCCAGGCTGCGCGCCGTGGCCTCGCCGAGCGCGAGCCCGTCGAGCACCGGCGCCAGCGCCCAGGCCAGCAGCAGGCAGACCGCGCCGACCATGGCCATCACCGCGCAGGCGCTCCAGCCGACGAGGCCGGTGCTGCCCAGGATGAAGCCCTGGATGGCCTGGAGGATGTCGGCCGAGGCGATGGTGATGAGGTCTTTCGCGGCGCCGAGCACCACGCCGACGATCACGCCGGCCAGCAGCAGCCGCAGCGTCTGCTGCACGCCGCGCGCCAACATCAGCGTGAGCATCACCGCCAGCACCGCACCGAGGAAGGCCGCGCCCGTTAGCCCGAGCCGCATCACCCACTGAGCGCTGGCGGCCGAGCCGCCGAACATCAGCAGCGCCAGTGCCACGCCGAGCGAAGCGCCCGAGGCACTGCCCAGCAGGTACGGATCGGCCAGCGGGTTGCGGAACAGCCCCTGCGCGACCGCACCCGCCAGCCCCAGCAGCGCGCCGGCCAGCCATGCACCGAGCGTGCGCGGCAGGCGGATCTCCCACACGATCTGCAGCGCCACCGGGTCGTGCCGCGCCGCGAACAGGCTTTCGAAACCGGTGCTGCCGATGCCCAGCCCCAGCACCATCAGCGCGGCGCCGAGTACCAGCAGGCCCGCGCCGAGCAGCAAGACGCGGCGCAGGTGGGCCGTATGCCTGAGCGCCGCGTTCACCGCTTGCCGCCCTTGTCGCTCAGGCACTGCGCCATCAGGCGCGCAGCCTCGTCCATGCGCGGGCCGGGGCGCACGAGCACGTCGGATTGCGCAGCGTCGAAGCGGCAGATGCGGCCTTCGCGCACCGCGCGGATGCCGGCCCAGCCGGGGCGCTGCTCCAGCCCCTGCGCACTGCGCACGCTGACCATGATGAGGTCGGGATTCGCGCGCACCACGTACTCGGGGTTGAGCTTGGGAAACGGCCCCAGCGATGCCGGCACGATGTTCCTCTCTCCGAGCCGCTTGAGCGTCTCGCCGATGAACGACGACTCGCCCGCCGCATACGGCGCGCTGTTCACTTCGAAATACACGCGCAACCCCTTCGCACTCGCGGGCACCGACTGCGCGGCGGCCGACACGCTGGCATCGATCACGCGCCAAACCTTGGGCGCTTCATGCGTGCCGAGCACCTGGTCGAGCTTGTCGAGCACGCGCTGCACATCGGCGTGGCTCTTGGGTTCGAGCACCAGCACCTTCAGGCCCAGCGCTTCGAGCCGCTGCGTGACGCGCGACGACTTGGCGAGCAGCACCGCGTCGGGCCTGAGCGCGGCGATGGCTTCCACGTTCGGGTCGATGCCGCCGCCGAGCTGGGGCAGCGCCCTCACCTGTTCGGGCCAGTTGGAGTAGCGGTCGACGCCCACCAGCCGGTCGCAGGCGCCGAGCGCGCAGACCGATTCGGTCAGCGCCGGCAGCAGCGAGACGATGCGCTGCGGTGGTCGAGGGAGGCTCACGGAAACGCCGCGCTCGTCGACCACGTCGAGTGCGTGCGCGGCCAGGGCGAAAAGGGCGAGGCCGAATGCCGCCAGCGGACTACGGATCTTCTTCATGCAGCAGGTGCCTTCAGACTCAGCGGCAGGCCGGCCGCCATCAGCGTGACGCGGTCGCAGGCGGCGGCCACGTCCTGGTTGAGCCGGCCGAGTGCGTCGACGAAGGCGCGCGTCTCGCGGCCCAGCGGAATCACGCCCAATCCGATCTCGTTGCCGACCAGTACCACCGGCCCGCGCGCCTCGCGCAGCGCGGCCAGCAGCATCGCCACGTGCGTTGCCGGGGTGCGTGTCACGGGCCGAGCGTCTTCGGAGGGCATCGGCATCAGCAGGTTGGTGAGCCATAGCGTAAGGCAGTCGATCACGACCAGCGTCTCTGGCGAACTCTGCGTGACGACGGCGCGCGCGAGTTCGATCGGCTCCTCGATGGTGCGCATGCCGGGCACGCGCTCAGCACGGTCGGCCTGGTGGCGCACGATGCGCTCCAGCATCTCGTCGTCGTAAGCCTGCGCGGTGGCGATCAGCACGGCGCGGTGCGTGCGAGGCTCGGCGGCGAGCCAGTCGATGGCGCGCTGCTCTGCCCGGCGCGACTTGCCGCTCTTCTGGCCGCCCAGGATGAATTCGTGCTCGGCGGTCTTCGGCTTACTCGGTTGCGGCATGGCTCTCCAAATCGATGGGCATGGCGCCGAAAAGGCGGGCCGTGGCTTGCGGACTGGAGGCAAACCACGCGTGGAAATAGCTCGCGCGCACCGGGCCGTGCACGTACAGCGCCTCGCCGCTGCGCGCGCCCACGGCCTGCGTTGCGCCGGGCCGGGCCGTGTGGGCGGCAGGCGCGAGCGTCGTTTCGCAGCGCGAATAGTGGAAGGTGTGGCCGCGCAAGGTGTCGCTGCCGAGCGTGAGCTGCTGGGGTCCGAGGCCGGCGAGCCGCTTCTGCATCGTCACGCGGCCGGGCAGCAGGCCCCAGAGACGGTGGACCTGTGCATCGTCCTGCGTGGCCAGTTCGTCGAACAGCGCCATCATGCCGCCGCACTCGGCCCAGACCGGCTTGCCCAATGCGGCATGCGCGGCGAGCGATTCGCGCATTGCTGCGCAGGCGGCCAGCGCTTCGGCGTGCAGCTCGGGATAGCCGCCGGGCAGCCAGACGGCATCGCAGGCCGGCAGGGCATCGCATGCGAGTGGCGAGAAGAAGGAGAGCCGCGCGCCCAGCGCAGTGAGCACGTCGAGGTTCGCGGGATAGATGAACGAGAACGCCGCATCGCGCGCGATGGCGATGGTGCGCCCGGCCAGCAACGCCGGGATCGCGGCTTCAGGTTCAGTCGCTTCGAAGCGCACCTGCGGCAGCTGACCGGCCTGCATCCGGCCGAGCGGCGTGGCGGCCAGCACATCGGCCGCCGCATCGAGCCGCGCCATCGCATCGCCGAGTTCGGTGGCGGCAACGAGGCCCAGGTGCCGCTCGGGCAGCGTGAAGCCTGCGTCGCGCGGCAAGGCGCCGAGCCATTGCGAAGGCTCGCGCAATGCGTCCTTCAGCATGCCCGCATGCCTTTCGCTGGCCACCCGATTTGCCAGCACGCCAGCCCACGGCAATCCGGGCCGGAAGTTCTGCAGCCCGTAGGCCAGCGCGCCGAAGGTACCGGCCATGGCGTGCGCATCGATCACCGCGAGCACCGGCAGGCCGAAACGCTCGGCAAGGTCGGCCGCGCTGGGCGTGCCGTCGAACAGACCCATCACGCCTTCGACGATCAGCAGGTCGCATTCGGCCGCTGCGGCGCGCAGGCGCGCCCGGCAATCGGCCTCGCCGGTCATCCAGAGGTCGAGCGAATGCACCGGCGCACCGGTGGCCAGCGCCAGCCAGTGCGGATCGAGGAAATCGGGCCCGCACTTGAAAGCGCGCACCCGGCGGCCCTGGCGCGCATGCAGCCGCGCGAGCGCCGCCGCGACGGTGGTCTTGCCCTGCCCCGAGGCCGGGGCAGCCACCAGCACGGCGGCGCACGAGGCCGCCTCGGCACCGGCGGCGCCGCTTCGTGGCGAGGGTTGGCTTAGTGAGGCGTCCACTTGAGACCGACGTACGCAGTGCGGCCGGCATTGGCGTACAGCCGCGCGTACTGGTAGTCCTTGTTGCCCACATTGTCGACGCGCGCCACGAGGTTGAGATCGCGCGTGATCTGCGTGGAGGCCGACAGGTTCAGCACGGTGTAGCCGCCGAGCTTCACGCTGTTGGCTGCATCGTCGTAGCGGCGGCTCGATGTCTGCACCTCGGCGCCCAGCGTCCAGCCGGCAATGCGCCAGTCGGCGCCCAGGGTGGCGTGGCGCTGCGCGCGGCGGGCCAGCAGGTTGTGGGTGGCGAGGTCGCGCGGGTCCTGGAAGTCGAACGAACTGCGCAGCGTGACGTCGCCCAAGCGCTGGCTGCCCGACAGCGTGACGCCCTGGTAGCGGGCGCGCGCAGTGCTCGAGTAGCAGCCGAACGAGGAGGCGCAGCCCTTGGCCGTTCCATCGAACCCGATCAGGTTGCGCACGCGGCTGCTGTAGACGACGATGCCCGCCTGCGTGGCGCCTTCGGTGAACTGCAGGCCCAGCTCGGCGTTGCGGCTCGATTCCGGCTTGAGCGTGGCCAAGCCGAATTCACTGAAGCGCTGATACAGCGTGGGCACGCGGAAGGCCGTGCCCGCAGAAGCCGTGAAGCGCAGCGATGGCGTGATGGCATAGCCGTAGGCCGCGCTGCCGGTGGTCTTGCCGCCGAACTCGCTGTCCTTGTCGTGGCGCACGTGCAGCTGCAGCGAATGCGGGCCCTGCACGAAGCCGTAGCCGAGCGAAATTGCATCCTGCGAACGATCGCGCGACAGCAGCTTGGATGTAGTGGTGGGCGCGTTTTCGAGTGCGTCCTCGCGGCGTTCGAGCGTGGCCGTCACCAGGTGCGGGCCGAAGCGGAACTCGTTCTGGAACAGGTAGCCGCGCAGGTTGGTTTCGGTGCGGTAGAACGAAGGCTGCGTCTTGTAGACCGATTGCGAATCGGTCACCTGCACGCGGGTGCTGTAGACGTCGTTCCACTTGGCTGACCAGGTCAGGCCGGCGGTGCGCAGGGTATTGGTCGACTCGTCGTCGCGAAACAGGATCGGCGGCCTGGTCCTGTAGGACACGGCGGCGTCGTAGCCGGCCTTGATCTCGCTGGTGAGCAGCGTGGCATCGATGCGCTGGTCGGGCGAGATCTGGAAGCCCAGCTTCACGTTGCCCGAGGTGCTGGTGTAGCCGTCGCGGTCGGGGCTGGCGTAGCCGTCCTTGACCACGTTGCGCTTGTTGGCGGGCTGCACGTTGTAGCCCTTGCTTTCTTCATGCGCCACGCCGAACGAATAGTCGAACAGGCCCGACTTGCCGCTCACGCCGCCTTCGATCTTGCGCAGGCCGTTGCTGCCGAAGCCGATGCCCGCGTAGGGCGCCACACCCTCTTCGCCGCGCCTGGTGAAGAGCTGGATCACGCCGCCGATGGCGTCCGAGCCATAGACCGCGGCGGCCGGGCCGCGCAGCACTTCGATGCGGTCGATCTGCGAGAGCGGAATGCCTTCCCAGCCGGCGCCGCCGGTCGATTGCGAGTCGATGCGCACGCCGTCGAGGTAGACCGCCGTGAAGCGCGTTTCCGCGCCGCGGATGTACAGGCTGGTGGCGTTGCCCAAGCCGCCCGAGCGCGAGATCTCGATGCCGGGCAGGCGCGAGAGAACGTCGGCCACGCCGGTCGCGCCGCTGCGCTCGATGGTTTGCCGGTCGACGATGGACACGTCGCCCACCAGGTCCGACAGCGCCTGCGGCGTGCGGTTGGCCGTGACCACCGTTTCGCCGAGCGTGGGGGCCTCCTGTGCATGGGCCAGGCCGCCGAAGGCGGTAGCCAGCGCCAGCGGCAGGCAGGCGTGGCGGAAACGGCGCGCAGGAGCGCGGCCGCGAGAAAAGCAAACGTGGGAAATCATGGAATGAGCCGAACGAACGTCAATACCCCTCGCCGGCCTCCCCGCCGGCGCCTGGGCGCCATGGCCGCCCCATGCAACGATCACGCATGCGGCAGCCGCCTTGTTGGCCGGTATCCGGGCTGGCAGAACGACCCCTGCCGCCTTCCCAGGCGCCTGTTTCAGGGCACCCAGTGGCTTCGATGGAAAGGGGTTGGCGCCTTGCGGCGCCGTCTGCTTGACCGTTGCGGGGGCAGCGCAGGCGGCTTCGGCCTTGTTCCGACCTGATGAGGTCGGGGGCTTCCACTCCTGCTTCCCGTTGAACCGCGGCGCGTGAACCACGCCGCAGGCACCAACGGGCGGGATTTTAGAGCCTGCCGGCGGCTCGTTAATTCGAAAGTTGCGGTCGCCGCGCCGCTCGCCACCTGCGTGCGGCTGAGCGAATAGCGCGCCGGCGCCCCCTTTTTTCTTACTTCTCCGGTTTTTCCGGCTTGGCGCGGCGCACCGCCACCACCTCGATCTCGACCAGGTAGGCCGGATTGGCCAGCGCCGCGACCTGCATGGCCGAGCGCGACGGCAGGTTGGGCTGCGCGGTGGTACCGAAGAACTGGGTGTAGCCCTCCATGAAGCCGGCAAAGTCCATCTTGTTGTCCTTGGCCGGGTCGCCCACCAGGAACACCTGCATCTTCACCACGTCGCCCATCGTCAGGCCAAGTCCCGTGAGGCTCTTCTCGATGGCCTTGAGCACGCCGACGGTCTGGCCCTTGGTGTCTCCACCGTAGGCTGCCGCGCTGTTCTTCGGTTGCGTCGCGTCCTGCAGCGGCGGCACCTGGCCGGAGAGGTAAACATTCGTGAAGGAACCCGGTACCTCGACCGCCGCCGAGATCGGGAAGGTGGAGTTCGGAATGCGATGGCGGATGACGTCGTCGGCCGCATGGGCGGCGCCTGCGGCGGCGGTGGACAGTACGGCGGCGAGCGCCAGCTGCCTTGCGAAGGGGGTCATGGTCATGGATGTTGTCTCTGCACGGGTGAGTGAAAAAAAGATCTCAAGGCCGCAGCTTCTTGACGGTCTCGGCGGGAATCGCCTCGGGGTACTGGTTGCCGAAATGGGTGCGCGCATAGCCGACCACCGCGGCGATCTGCTCGTCGCTCAGCATCTTGCCGAAGGCCGGCATGCCCTTCTGGCCATTGAGCACCACGTAGAGGGGGTATTCGGGTGCCGCCAGCCTCGGGTTGGAGGCTAGCGCCGGGTAAGTCCCAGCGCCTTTCGCGCCCTGCCCCTGCGCCATGTGGCAGCCCTGACAGGTGGCGCGATAGATCGATTCGCCCGACAGCTCCTGGAATTTCGGGCCGACCGAGAACGCAGGCTCCGGCGATTGCGCGAAGGCCGTCGCAGCCAGCGCCCCGAGCGAAACGGCGAGCAGCGCGCGCTTGAAAAGACTCATCATGGTCTTGCAGTTGTTCATGGTGGGTATGTCCTTCACTCGGTGGCTACGCGGCAACCGCACGGGCATGCAGGCGCTGGATGGCGTCCAGCGAGGAGAGCAGGGCCCCTTCCTGCCACGCCGGGATGTAGGACGCGTGTTCGCCCGCGAGCGCGATACGCCCGTCGACCTGGCACAGGTTCTTGTAGTGTTTGGCGCGCGTCTCGTCGGTCCACATGCCGTAGCAGCCATGCGTGCCCGGCACACGGTGCCAGCCGACGGAGATGCCGTTGTCGAACTCGCTCGCGTACTGCGGATGCAACTGCGTGCCGAACTCGACCGCGCGGCGCACGCGCTCCTCGGGCGCCATGGCGGTGAATTCATAGGAGTTGGGGCCGTCGAACACATAAGCGCCGAGCACCACCGCCTTGCCCTTGGCGCCGTAGCGCGTCGAGGGGTACGAGATGCGCGAGATCGGCAGGTCGGTGTAGCTGATGCCGCCGTAGATGTGCTCGTCTTCTTCCCAGAAGCGGCGCTTGAACTGCAGCCCCACCTTCACCGATGCCCCATAAGGCACGGCGTTGATCGCCTCCTGCATCGGGGCGCTGACTTGGATGTCGATCTGGCTGAGCACCGACAGCGGAATGGTGCACAGGCACCAGTCGGCCTTGGCCTGCGTGACCGCGCCGCCCTTGGCCTCGTCGGTGTAGGTGACGGTGACGCCGCGGTCGTTCTGCTCGATCCTGGTGACCTTCGCGCCGTATCGGATGAGGCTGCCGACTTCTTTGGCGAAGGCCTTGGCGATCATGTCCATGCCACCTACGGGCTGGAAGATCGCGCTCTGGAATTCGTAATCTTGGCCGCTCGCGATGTAGCGCCAAAGGTTTGATTGCAGCAGCTCGCTCATGTCCAGCGGCTTCGAGGGCTTGGCCAGCGGCATGAGGCCGCCGCCCGCATCGACTTCGTAGCCCCGGCGGTCGCTGCTGATGGTGCCTTCGCGGTAACGGAACTGCGTATCGAGCGCGCCCCAGCGGCGCAGGCCCTCGAGCAGCTTCTCCTTGTCTTCCTTCGTCAGCGCCGTGTCGAGGCTGCCCTGCGAGGAGGCCTTGCCGAGCAGTTCGGCCACGTAGCCCTGGTAGTCCGCCTGCACATGGCGGTAGCGCTGCGGCTTGCCGCCGTAGGCCTTGCTCGAATGCACGAGCGCGTTGTAGTTGACCTGCACGAAGGGCTCGAGCGCCACGCCCAGCCGCTTGCAGTAGCCGAGCACCGCATGATGGTGGTAGGGAATGCGCCACGGCCCGGGGTTGAAGTACTCGCCCTCGGCGAAGCCGCATTGCTGCACCGCGCCGCCCAGTTCGGTGAAGGTGTCGCCGCCGCGCAGCGTCCAGCAACGGCCGCCCGCGCGCTGGCTGAATTCGAGCACCTTGACGGAATACCCGGCATTGCGCAGTTCGAGCGCGGCGGCCATGCCGGCCAGGCCAGCGCCCAGGATCAGCACCGATGCGCCCTTCTTCGCACCGTCGAGCCGGGGCGGCCCCGCGTAGTTGGACTCGGCAGCAAAACCCAGCGAACTCATCGCCTGGTACATCGCACCGCCTCCCGCGGTCTTGCCGATGAGCGTGAGAAGGTCACGCCGGCTGAATAAAGTGTTGCTCTTCGTGGTCATTGGTTGCTTCTGGGAGTTTGAAAGGCAACTGGAAGGCAGCAGAATCCATGCCACGAAGATGCCGCGCCCGGCCTCGGCGGGACCGCCTCCCCGTGAAACTACAATCGCCAACCATGCCCGCCTCCAGCCCCATCGACCAGATCGCCGAGCGTGTTGAACGACTGCTCGTGCGTCACGAAGAGGTGCAACGCACCAATGCGTTGCTGCAGGAGCAGGTCGATGCGCTCACGCGCGAACGCGACGGCCTGAAGTCGCGCCTCGCCGCGGCTCGCACGCGTCTCGATGCCCTGCTCGAACGGCTGCCGGCTGAACCACCTTCCGAAGATTCCCCCGCATGAAGCAGATTGAAGTACAGATCATGGGCCAGAGCTATCTGCTCGGCTGCCCCGATGGCGGCGAGGCGCAGCTGCGCGAAGCCGTCGAACGCGTGGACGCGGCCATGTGCAAGATCCGCGATGCGGGAAAAGTCAAGGCCCGCGATCGCATCGCGGTGCTGGCCTCGCTGAACCTGGCGTTCGATCTGGCGGCACAGCAGCAGGCCGCAGCCGCGCCAATGGCGGCGCCCGCCGTTGCCGCCACAGCAGACAGCGGCGATGCCGACCCGAAGGCCGCGCAACTCATTCAAAGACTCGATCAGGCCCTGGCCGGCGATGGACATTTACTCTGAATGAATCCCGCAGGGAGACAGACGAAGCGTAAAATCCACTCCGTCTGCAGACTGTGTCGGGCTTAATATTTCCTTGTTCCAATGCTCTCCGGAGCCGGGCTTGGTACATCGCTCGACGGGCGTGATCATCTCGCGTCAGATGAACCCGAAGTCCTGCTGCCCTCGCCCACCTGAACCCTGGTTCAGGATGCGGGTCCGGCACATCACCTGCAGACACCTATTCCTGCCACGGCCCCCTGCATCCACTGCATGGGGCCGTTGCTTTTTCCAAACTCCCCTCGCCTGACCTTCCCGTGAACTTCGCTGCCCTGCTCGACCCCATCCTGATTGCCGAACTCGCCGCCCTGGGCCTTGGCACCGGTTTTCTCGCGGGCCTGCTGGGCATCGGCGGCGGCATGCTGATGGTGCCGTTCATCACGATCATCATGGGCCATCGCGGCGTGCCGGCCGACCTCGCGGTGAAGATGGCGATCGCGACCTCGATGGCGACGATCATCTTCACGTCGGTGTCGAGCGTGCGCGCGCATCACAAGCGCGGCGCGGTGCGCTGGGACATCGTGCGGCGGCTCGCGCCCGGCATCGTCATCGGCAGCCTGGTGGGCAGCCTCGGCGTGTTCTCGCTGCTCAAGGGCACAGCGCTCGCCATCTTCTTCGCGCTGTTCGTGGGCTTCTCGGCCACGCAGATGTTCCTCGACAAGAAGCCCGCGCCTACACGGCAGATGCCGGGTGCGGGCGGCCAGCTCGCGGCGGGCGGTGTGATCGGCTTCGTCTCGGGCCTCGTGGGCGCGGGCGGCGGCTTCATCAGCGTGCCGTTCATGACGTGGTGCAACGTGTCGATCCACAACGCGGTGGCGACCAGCGCGGCGCTGGGCTTTCCGATCGCGGTGGCGAACGTGCTCGGCTATGCGGTCAGCGGCCAGTCGGTGCAGGGCCTGCCGGCGGGCTCCTTCGGCTACATCTGGCTGCCCGCGCTGGCTGTGATCGCCATTTGCAGCGTGTTCACTGCGCCGTTGGGCGCGAAGGCCGCGCACAGCCTGCCGGTGAGGAAGCTCAAGCGCGTGTTCGCGAGCATCCTGTACCTGCTGGCGGCCTACATGCTCTGGAAGGGGCTGAACGGCTGATCCGTCGGGCGAAAAAGCCCTTCGCGCCCGAGGTCCGTCCCATTGCGGCGCGCAGGACCGCGCCGTATAACGGCCTCATGAAAATCCTCATCGCCGTCGATGGCAGCGCCTACACCCGCAAGGCGCTCGACTACCTGTTGTCCAACCGGGGCATGTTCGTGGACGGGCATCAGCTGGTGGTGGTGAACGTGTGCACCGGCATCTCGGGCCACGTCTCGCGCCACCTGAGCAAGGAGATCGTCGCGGACTACTACGCGGAGGAAAGTGCCAAGGTGCTCGACCCCGTGAAGGCGCTGTTCGCCGAGAGCGGCGTGAGTAACTACACGGTGGAATCGCGCCACGGCCACGTGGCCGAGGAAATCCTCAAGTCCGCCACTGCAGCGCAAGCGGGGCTGATCGTGCTCGGCACCCACGGTCATGGCATCTTCGGCCGCGCGCTGATGGGCTCGGTCGCCACCAAGGTGATCGCCGAGACGAACACCACGGTGCTGCTGGTGCAGTAGTTTTCTTCGTCGCTACCGCGTGCGCTGCTGCCGCCATTCGCGCGGCGAGTAGCCGAAGCGCTCCTTGAACGCGCGGCTGAAATGCGCCGCGTCGTTGAATCCCCGGCCGTAGGCGATGTCGGCCACGGGGCGGCCCGCGAGGCGCGGCTCCAGCAGGTCGCGGCTGCATGCCTCCAGCCTGCGCTCCCAGATGTACTGCGAGGGCGTGAGCGGCTCGCTCTTGAACACGCGGTGGATGTGGCTCACCGACACGCCCAGCCCGGCCGCCAGCGTGCTCACCGACAGCGATGGATCGGCTAGCTGCTCGTCGATGCGCCGCTTCACGCGCGCGAGGTGGTAAGTCGCGAGATTGCTCAGCGAAGGCGCGCTCGCCACCGGCAAGGTCTGCAGCCCGGCCACCAGAATGTTCTGCACGCCGTTGGCCACCGCGAGGGCCGATGCCGGCTGCAGCGTGTCGATGTCCTCACGCAGCGTGCGGATCATGCTCAGCAGCAGGTGCCCCGCGCCTTCGCGCCCCGAAACCGTGGTGGCCGTCAGCGCCTCGGTGTCGCGCAGCTCGCTGCGCAGGCGCTCGCCGGGCAGCTTGAGCACGATCTGCTCGAAGGACTGGTCGAACAGCAGTTGGTAGGGCCGCGTGCTGTCGTACAGCGCGAAGTCGCCGGCCGACAGCACCGCATCGCGGCCGTCCTGCCGCACCACGCCCTGGCCGCGCGCCTGGATGCTCACGAGGAAGTAGTCGTCGCTGGAATGCGAGATATGCCCCGGCGTGCGCATCACCTTCTGCGGCCCCGAGGTGACGACCGACACGTCGAGCCCGGGCAGCGTGTGCTGGCGGATGCTGCCTTCAAAATCGCCGGCCTCGCCCTCGCGCACCGGGTCGCAACCGAGCTGCACGTAGACGTTGCAGATCATGTCGGTCCAGTAGGCGAGCCGCTGGTCGCGCGGGACGGCGTCGGTGCTGAGCAACTGGGTCATCGGGGTTCCTCGGAAAGCCTGGGCTGCGAAGGCATGCAACGCTGGAACAAGAACGCGGCCAAACCGGGTCAAGGCGTTCCGGCGGCGCGAATCTACGCTTCAAGCAACCCGCATGCCACAGCGCAAACCCGGTGCTTGCGGCCCACGCCCCGTTACTTCCATTGCATCTGGAGAAGCTTCATGCCGACCACCGTTCATCCCAAGCTGCGCGTTGCAGCAGTACAAGCCTCGCCCGTGTTCCTCGACCTCGACGGCACCATCGACAAGACCATCGACCTCATGGCGCAGGCCGCGAAACAGGGCGTGAAGCTCGTCGCCTTTCCCGAGACCTGGGTGCCCGGCTACCCATGGTGGATCTGGCTCGACTCGCCGGCCTGGGGCATGCAGTTCGTGCAGCGCTATCACGACAACTCGCTGGTGGTCGGTTCGGCCGAGTTCGACCGCGTCAGGGAGGCCGCGCGCAAGCTCGGGATCTGGGTGTCGCTGGGCTACAGCGAGAAGGCCGCGGGCAGCCTCTACATCGCACAGGCGCTCATCGACGACCAGGGCGACACGGTGCAGACGCGGCGCAAGCTCAAGCCCACGCACGTGGAGCGCACGGTGTTCGGCGAAGGCGACGGCTCCGACCTTGCCGTGGTCGAGACACCGCTGGGCAACATCGGTTCGCTCTCGTGCTGGGAGCACCTGCAGCCTCTGAGCAAGTACGCGATGTATTCGCAGAACGAGCAGATCCACTGCGGCGCCTGGCCGAGCTTCTCGCTGTACCGTGGTGCGGCCTACGCGCTGGGGCCCGAGGTCAACAACGCCGCGAGCCAGGTCTATGCGGCCGAGGGCCAGTGCTTCGTGATCGCGCCCTGCGCCACCGTGTCGAAGGCCATGAGCGAACTGATGTGCACCGATGCCGGCAAGCAGCAGATGCTGCGCACCGGCGGCGGCTATGCGCGCATCTACGCACCCGACGGCTCGCCGCTGGGCACGCCCTTGGCGGAAGACGAGGAAGGCCTGGTCGTTGCGGACATCGACCTCGGCATGATCTCTCTCGCCAAGGCTGCCGCCGACCCCAGCGGCCACTACTCGCGGCCCGATGTCACGCAGTTGCTGCTCAACAAGACGCGCCGCGAACCGGTCGTGGTGCAGCAGGCGGCGTCGCCGGAGCCCAAGGCCGAGCCCGAAGGCGCCGTGTCCGAGCCGGTCGCAGCCTGAAGCAGTGGAGGCACGCCATGGAATCCGCCATCGACGAGCACCTGAAGTGCCCCCGTACGCGCCATCGCCGCGTGGAAGACGACTACGTGCCGCCTTACCCCGTGTGGTCGGCGCGGGCCCCGGTCGCGGTGAAGCAGGTCGTGATGGGCTACTTCGGCGTGCAGTCGCGCGGCGCTGAAATGCAGGGCCGCGCCTGCGCCGCGCTGATGAAGATCGCACGCGACTTCGCCCTGCCCGACGGCCCCGGCCATCACGACCTGACGCATTACGTCGACGCCGAAGGCTTCGACAACATGATCGCCATCGCCTATTGGAGCGATCCCGCACCCTACGCACGCTGGTGCGCGACGCCCGCGGTCGACGCCTGGTGGCGCTCCGACGAGCGGCTCAGGGAAGGCCTGGGCTACTTCCGCGAGATCGCCTCGCCGCGCGTCGAGCACTTCGAGACCATGTTCAACACACCCGACCGCTTCGAAGGGGTCGGTGTGGTGATGGGCGGGGTCAGCGGCGAGCTGCAGGAGCACGGCTACTGGGGTTCGATGCGCGACCGCATCCCGCTCTCGCAGACCGACGCGATGGCGCCCTCGGGCATGCGCGCGGTGATCGCGGGTACGCCGGCGCCGGGGCAGCGCGTTCGCATCGCGGGCCACGAGAACGTCGCGATGATCCGCTCCGGCCAGGAATGGACCGAGACCACCGGCCAGGAACGCACGCTCTACCTGCAGGACATGGAACCGGTGCTGCGCGAAGGCATGGACTTCCTGCGCGACCAGGGGCTGGGCATCGGCTGCTACAGCAACCGCTACATGCGCCACCTCGACGCGCAAGGCACGCCGCTGCAGAAGTCGTTCGGCCTGAGCTACTGGCGCGCGCTGGCCGATATGGAGCGCTGGGCCGAGTCGCACCCCACGCACGTCGCGATCTTCGGCAGCTTCATGCGCTACGTGCAGGCGCTGAACTTCCAGCTGCAGCTGCGCGTGTACCACGAGGTGTCGGTGCTCAAGGCCGACGAGCAGAGCTACGAGTACGTCAACTGCCACGCGGGCAGCGGGCTGATGAACGGGCTCGCGCCCGCTTCGTAGGCAGTCTCAGGCGGCGAACAGCCCCTTGTGCTCAGCGCGCAGCAGCGCCTTCTGCACCTTGCCCATGGTGTTGCGCGGCAGCTCCGGCACCACGAAGCAGCGCTTGGGGATCTTGAAGTTCGCGAGCTTCGACTTGAGTTCGGCCACGATGGCATCGGCATCGAGCGAGGAGCCCGCCTTGGGAATGACGATGGCCACGCCCACCTCGCCGAAGTCGGGGTGCGGCACGCCGACCACGGCGCTTTCCGCCACACCGACCATCTCGTTGATGTAGCCCTCGATCTCCGCCGGGTACACGTTGTAGCCACCGCTGATGATCAGGTCCTTGCTGCGCCCGACGATGGTGATGTAGCCCCGGCCGTCGATCTTGCCCACGTCGCCGGTCTTGAAGAAGCCGTCGGCGGTGAACTCTTCCTTCGTCTTCTCGGGCATACGCCAGTAGCCCGCGAACACGTTGGGGCCGCTGACTTCGATGTTGCCGATCTCGTCGGTGGCGCAGCTGCGGCCGCTGTCGTCGCGTATGCGCAGTTGCACGCCCGGCAGCGCAAAGCCGACGGTGCCGCCGCGGCGTTCGCCCTGTTCCGGCCTGTAGGGGTTGGACGTGAGCATGGCCGTCTCGCTCATGCCGTAGCGCTCGAGGATGGTGTGGCCGGTGCGCTCGCGCCATTCGTCGAAGGTCTCGATCAGGAGCGGCGCCGAGCCCGCGACGAACAGCCGCATGTTGCGCACCGCCTTGCGCGTGAGGCCCGGCTCGGCCAGCAGCCGCACGTACAGCGTGGGCACGCCCATGAACACCGTCGCCTCGGGCAGCTTCGCGACGACACGCTTCGGCTCGAACTTCGAGAACCACAGCATCTTGCTGCCGTTGAGCAGCGCGCCGTGCAGCGCCACGAACAAGCCATGCACGTGGAAGATGGGCAGCGCGTGGATCAGCACGTCGCCTTCGGTCCAGCCCCAGTAGTCCTTCAGCACCTTGGCGTTCGACAGCAGGTTGCCGTGCGTGAGCATCGCGCCCTTGCTGCGGCCGGTGGTGCCGCTGGTGTAGAGGATGGCGGCCATGTCGCCGGCCTTGCGCTGCGCCACCGTGTGCCGGTCGCTGCACTGCGCGGCCATTTCGAGCAGCGTGCCGGTGCGGTCGTCGTCCAGCGTGAAGACGTGCTTCGTACCCGCCGCGGCGGCAATCGGCGCGACCCACGAGGCATTGCGGCTGGTGCACACCACCACGGCCGGCTCGGCGTTGCCGATGAAGTATTCGATCTCGGCGCTCTGGTAGGCGGTGTTGAGCGGCAGGAACACATAGCCCGCGCGCAGCGTGGCGAGGTACAGCAGCATCGCCTCGACCGACTTCTCGACCTGCACCGCGATGCGTGCGCCCTTCTCCAGGCCCAGCGCGTCGAGCAGGTTCGCGATCATGGCGCTGGCGCGCTCGATGTCGCGCCACGAGTAGAACAGGCCGTTGTCGGTCTCGACGGCGATGCGGTCGAGGTCGGCGGGAAATGCCGTGCGCAGGGCGGCGAACAGGTTGGCGTTGGCGGTCTTCTTCATCGGACGGTTTCTTCTCTTCAGAAATTCGGGGGCCGCTTCGCGAGAAAGGCGGCGATGCCTTCGCGGTGCTCCGCGGAGTCGGCGTAGTCGTAGGCACTGGCAAGCAGGCCGTGGGCGGATGGGGCACCGGCACGCAGCGCGGCAAAGGTCTTCTTGTGCAGGCGTGCGGCCTGCGGCGCGAGCGCGGCGATGCGTGCGGCATGGGATTGCACCGCGAGCGCCACTTCGTTGTCCGGCAGCACCTGCAGCAGAAAGCCCGCGTCGTACAGACGCTGCGCCCCGTGCACGCCGGCGGCCAGCAGCATGTCGCGCGCGAGCACATCGCCGATGGCGCCATGCACCAGCGCGGCTTCGCGCGGTGCCATCGGAAAACCGAGCCTGGCGATGGGCGCGCCGAACTTCGCCGACGCGCCGGCCAGGCGGATGTCGCAGCAGCTGGCGATCTCGACGCCCGCGCCCATGCAGGCGCCCTCGATCTGCGCGATCAGCGGCAGCGGGCAATCGAGCATGGCCTGCAGCGCGGCCCACACTTCGTTCTCGTGGAACTCGCGCAGGCTCGGCTCTTCGAAGCGAAACGACGGATATTCGGAAATGTCGCCACCCGCGCAGAAGGCTGCGCCCTCGCCGCGCACGACGACGCAGCGCAGGCCATCGTCGTCACCGCCGAGGCCGTCGAACACGGCGCGCAGCTCGCGCCACATGGCGCGCGTCATGGCGTTGAGGCGCCCTGGGTTCGACAAAGCGACGACCGCGATGGCGCCTTCCCGGCGCAGCGAAATGCAGCTATCGGTCATTCGAGCTTGGCGCCTGATGCCTTCACCACCGCGGCCCAGCGCCTGATCTCGGCATTGACGAAGCTGCCGTAGGCGGTGGTGGTGAGGTTCGGGATCTCGGAGCCGTTCTGGGCCCAGATGGCTTTCAGGTCATCGGTGGCGAGCGCCTTCTTCATGTCGTCGATCGCGCGCGCCTGCGCTTCGGCTGGCGTGCCCTTGGGCGCCCACAGTCCGTACCACGTGGTGACGGTGTAGTCGGGCAGGCCCACTTCGGCCGCGCAGGGCACGTCGGGAAAGGCGGGGTTGCGCTTGCTGCCCGCGACCATCAGCGCCTTGATGCGGCCACTCTTGATGTGCTGGGCCGAGGAGCCCAAACCGTCGAACATCAGGTCGACGTTGCCCGAGATCAGGTCGGACAGTGCCGGGCCCGCGCCGCGGTACGGAATATGGGTGATGAAGGTGCCTGTCTGGAGCTTGAACAGCTCGCCCGCCAGATGGTGCGAGGTGCCCGAGCCGGCCGAGCCGTAGTTGAACTTGCCGGGGTTGCGCTTGGCCAGCGCGATGAACTCCTGGACCGTGTTGACCTGCACGCGCTTCGGGTTGATCACCACCACCTGCGGCACGTTGGCCAGCAGCATCAGCGGCACGAAGTCTTTCTCGATGTCGTAGTCGAGCTTCGGGTAGATCGACGGCGCGATCGCATGGTGCACCGCGCCCATGAACAGCGTGTAGCCATCGGCAGGCGCCTTGGCGGCGATGCTCGCGCCCAGTGTGCCCCCTGCCCCACCGCGGTTGTCGATGACCAGCGTCTGCCCCGCGATGCGCGAGAACTGGCCCGAGAGCGGCCGCGCGAACGCATCGGTCCCGCCGCCGGCCGGGAACGGCACGATCATCGTCACCGGTTTCGTCGGCCAGCCCTGCTGGGCCCGGGCAGCACCGCAGAGAACCGCCGCACCGGCGGCAGCCGCGCGCAAGACGTCACGGCGTTGAAAGCTTGGATTCATTTGTCTCATCTCCAGTTTGTCGTTGTGGATCTTGCCGCCCGATGCGGTGTCCGGCGTACTGTTTGCCACCGGCCTGCGAATGCCATCAGCCTTTTTTGAAGTACAGGCTTTCGATGTCTCCCGATACAGCCACCTTGCCGTCCGCCAGCCAGGTGCGATGTTTGTCCAGGCGTTTGAGGTCGTAGAGATAGTTGACCATGAGCCCGTACGACTGCTTGTGCCCCTTGGGCGACGGGTCGCCGGCCCAGTTCAGGCGCTCCACGCGGGCACCGTTGCCCAGGTGGAAGCGTGCGACCGGGTCGGCCGGCGTACCGTCGACCAGCGCGCGGCCGAGGTATTCGGCGGCGGCCTGCATCAGCCATTGGCGCAGCGGTGACTTCGCGTCGAAGGTGGCGGCAGAGTCCGCCGCGGCGAGCAGGCGCTCGGCGGTCGGCGGCAGCGAGCCGACGAGGCGGCCGAGTTCGGCTTCGCGCTTCTCGTCCAGGCGCGGCAGCAGGTCGACGACGTTCTTCGCGAGCCAGGTCCGAAAGCCCGGAATGGGCGACAACGTGGCGAAGGTCTTCAAGCGTGGCAGTTCGTCCTGGAGCGTCTCGACCACGCGCTTGATGAGCGAGTCGCCGAAGCTCACGCCGCGCAGGCCGTTTTGCGTGTTGCTGATCGAATAGAAGATGGCGGTGGTGGCCCTGGCCGGCAGCACGGGCACGGCAGCCTCGTCGAGCAGCGGCGTGATGCCGTCGCTGATGCGGTCGACCAGCGCCACCTCGACGAAGATCAGCGGCTCGTTGGGCAGGCGCGGATGGAAGAAGCCATAGCAGCGGCGGTCGCTGTCGTCGAGCCGGTTCTTCACGTCGGACCAGCTCTTGATGTCGTGCACCGCCTCGTAGCGGATGAGCTTCTCGATCAGCGAGGCCGGCGAGTCCCAGTCGATGCGGCGCAGTTCGAGGAAGGCCACGTCGAACCAGGTGGAGAACAGATGCTCCAGCTCGGCATCGAGCGCAAGAAGGCGCTTGTCGGCCTTCAGGCACGGCAGCAGCTCCGCGCGCAGATCGACCAGGAAGCGCATGCCTTCAGGCTCGACCGCGAAGCGCTGCAGCAGGCGCATGCGCGGCGACACCAGCGCGCGGCGCAGGCGCAGCTCGGCCTGGCCTTCGTCGGGCGTGCCCACGGCAGCCTGGTGCTGGTTGCGGGCGGTCTCGAGCTTTTGCGCGTCGGCGGCGAAATGCTCGCTCATCAGGGCCCAGTAGTCGCGGCGCTCCTCGGGCGTGGCGGCGCGGTAGGCGTCGGCGATGGCATGCGCGCGGCGGCCGCCCTCGACCTCGCTCACGCGCGGATCGATCACGGCCTGCAGGTCGGCCAGCACGCGGCGCAGCGCGCGCGGCGACAAGGCTTCGTCGGCCTTGCGCAGCGTGGCCTGCAGGCGCTCGGCGGTAGAACGTGCGCTGGGCTTGGGCGCGCTCTTCGACGCGCCCTTGGCGGCGCCTTCCGACGCCACCGGCACCTTGGACTTTTCGCCAGAACGCAGCCGCGCCTGGAACCATTCGGTCGCACTCATCGGGGCACTCCAATGCTTGGGGGGGCGGGCATGGCGCGTTCGGCGGTCACGGCATTACCCTGGATTTCTGCTGGCGCGCGACTTCACGCAGCGCTTCGCGCTGGCGCGTCATGTGCGTGCGCATGGCGGCGTCTGCGCCTTCGCTGTCGCGCGCCTTGAGCGCCGCGAACACGGCCAGGTGCTCGGACAGGCTCTGGTCGAGCCGCCCCGGCGCATGCAGTTGCTGCAGCCGCGCGAGTTTGAGGATCTTGCGCAGGTCGCCGATCACCTGCGCCAGCCACTTGTTGTCGGCGAGCTTGATGATCGCCTCGTGAATGATGTGGTTGGTGGCGTAGTAGTCATTGATGCGGCGCGCCCTGGCGTGGCGCACCAGCCGCTCGTGCAGCGCATCGAGTTCGTTGAGCTCGGCGTCGCTGGCGTTGCGCGCGGCCTCGTAGGCACAGCGGCCCTCGAGCAGCGCGATGACGGGAAAGATCTCGTCGAGATCGCGTTCGGTCACCTCGTTGACGAAGCAGCCGCGCCGCGGCTCGTGCCGCAGCAGGCCCTCTGCGGTGAGCACCTTGAGTGCCTCGCGCAACGGGGTACGGGAAATTGAGAGCCGCTCGCACAGCGCCGCCTCGTCCACGAAGCTGCCGGGCGCCAGCGTGCCGTCGAAGATCTGCTCGCGCAGCGTGGCAGCGACTTCGTCGTGCAGGGAGTTGGGAACCAGGCGCATTGGAATAGCGTAATTTCCTGTAATTACGCGTAATTCTGAGCCCGCCGAACATTTGGCGCAAGAGCCGCGCACGCCCTGCGCGGCTGGGACTTACCCTGCAAGCTTCCGGCTGAACGAACTCACGCCTGCGCGGGGGCGGTCTTGTTGTTGGCGCGGCCGAACCAGAACCACAGTGCGATGCCGGCGATCACCATCGGCACGCTGAGCCATTGCCCCTGGCTCAGGTTCAGCGCGCGCAGGCCGAGGAAGTCGTCGGGCTCGCGAAAGTACTCGGCCACGAAGCGCAGCACGCCATAACCGATCAGGAACACCGCGGCCACCTGCCCCTGCTTGCGCTCCTTGCGCGCATAGAGCCACATCACCACGAAAAGCAACAGCCCCTCGAGCAGGAACTGGTAGACCTGCGAGGGATGGCGCGGCAGCATCGATCCGCTTTGCGGGAACACCATGCCCCAGGGCAGATCGGGGCTGCTGAAGCGGCCCCACAGTTCGCCGTTGATGAAGTTGCCCACGCGGCCGGCTGCAAGCCCGGTCGGCACGCAGGGCGAGACGAAGTCCATCACCTGCCAGAACGGGCGCGCACGCGAACGCGAGAACCAGACCATGGCACCGATCACGCCGAGCAGCCCGCCATGGAAGCTCATGCCCCCCTGCCACACGTAGAGGATTTCGAGCGGATGCGTCAGATAGAACTCGGGCTTGTAGAACAGGCAGTAGCCCAGCCGCCCGCCGACGATGACGCCCATCACGCCGAGAAAAAGAATGTCCTCGATGTCCTTGCGCTGCCACACCCCCGCGCCCACCAGCGAGCGGTACGGCTCGTGGTGCAGCCGGCGCGTGCCGAGAAAATAGAACAGCGCAAACGCGGCCAGGTAGGTCAGGCCGTACCAGTGGATGGCCACCGGCCCGAGCTGCAGGGCGATGGGATTGATCTGCGGATACATGAGCATCCGCAGATTGTGCCCGGAGCGAATGACTCGCCCCCAGGCTTCGCGCACTTCGTGTCGCTTCGCCCTCCCTGCCGGGGGCAACACCTGCGGCCCGGCAAAGCCGGTTCCGCGGTGTTCTGCGAATTTGCTGGTCAGCGAGCGGACCCTGCGCCCTGCTTGCCCCCCGCCGTGCGCTCGCGCACGAACGCCACGAACCGCGCCAGCGCCGGGTGCGCAGCCTGCGCCGGCCATACGAGGCTCGTCTCGCAAGCCGGCAGCGCCACGCGGCGCCGGCCCACGCCCTTGAATTCGCCGGCCTGCCGGTAGACGACGCCAGCGCGCCGGAACTGCATCACGCTGTGCGGCACCCAGGCCACGCCGATGCCACCCGACACGAGGTTGACGATGGTCTGCATCTGGATCGCCTCCTGTGCCACCTGGGGCACTCGGCCAGCTGCGTGATAGAGGTCGAACACCGCATCGTGCAGCGACGGCACGATGCGGCGCGGAAAGATCACCAGCGGCTCGGCCAGCACCTCCGCCAGCGGCACGGGCCGCGCGCGGGCGAGCCGGTGCTGCGCCGGCAGGGCCAGCACCAGCGCCTCTTCCTCCACCGGCAGGCGGGACAGGCCGGGCGGCGCCGCGCCGGGCGAATGCAGCATCAGCCCGGCATCGATCTCGCCGCGCGCAAAGGCTTCGAGCTGCACGTCGCCGGTGGCCTCGACCAGTTCGAGCGCGACCTCCGGGCACAGCACGCGGAACTCGCGCACCCAGGCCGGCAGCTGCTCGAAGCCGACCGTCGAGACGAAGGCGATGCGCACCCGCCCCACCTGCCCCGCCGCTGCCGCCCGTGCCCGCGCGGGAAGCGCCTGCGCGCGCGCCAGCAGCTCGCGCACGTCGGGCAGCAAGGCCTCGCCGGCGGGCGTGAGCGCCACGCGTCTTCGCGTGCGGTCGAACAGCACCACGCCCAGCGTCTTCTCGAGCTGGGCAATGGCCTGCGTCACCGGGGGCTGCGTCATGTGCAGCCGCAGCGCGGCGCGGCCGAAGTGCAGCTCCTCGGCCACGGCCACGAACTGCCGCCAGGCCCGCAGGTCGATCAGGGCTTCATTCATATGCCAAGCATATCAATCTGTGCTCGAAAATGGATTGGAACCAATCAATCAGAAGTCCGATACTTGGGTTCCCCCCGATCCCCCACGACAGAAGAGACACCATGGACACCAAGCCGATCCAGATCAACCGCCGCAGCGCCAACATCGTCGAAGGCAAGAGCCGCGCGCCCAACCGCTCCATGTTCTACGCCATGGGCTACGAGGAAGGCGACTTCAAGAAGCCGATGGTCGGCGTCGCCAACGGCCACAGCACCATCACGCCCTGCAACTCGGGCCTGCAGAAGCTGGCCGACGCTGCCATCGCCGGCATCGAGAAAGCCGGCGGCAACGCACAGGTGTTCGGCACGCCCACCATCTCCGACGGCATGGCCATGGGCACCGAGGGCATGAAGTACTCGCTGGTCAGCCGCGAAGTCATTTCCGACTGCATCGAAACCTGCGTCGGCGGCCAGTGGATGGACGGCGTGCTGGTGGTCGGCGGCTGCGACAAGAACATGCCCGGCGGCCTGATGGGCATGCTGCGCGCCAACGTGCCGGCCATCTACGTGTACGGCGGCACCATCCTCCCCGGTCGCTACAAGGGGCAAGACCTGAACATCGTGAGCGTGTTCGAGGCCGTGGGCCAGAACGCCGCGGGCAACATGAGCGACGAAGACCTGCACGAGATCGAGAAGCGCGCCATTCCCGGCACCGGCTCGTGCGGCGGCATGTACACGGCCAACACCATGTCCAGCGCCTTCGAGGCGCTGGGCATCTCGCTGCCCTACTCGTCGACCATGGCCAATCCGCACGATGAAAAAGCCAACTCGGCCAAGGAATCGGCCAAGGTGCTGATCGAAGCCATCAAGAAAGACCTGAAGCCGCGCGACATCGTGACCAAGAAGGCCATCGAGAACGCAGTGGCCGTGATCATGGCCACGGGCGGCTCGACCAATGCGGTGCTGCACTTCCTGGCGATCGCGCACGCGGCCGAGGTCGAATGGACCATCGACGACTTCGAGCGCATGCGCAAGAAGGTGCCGGTGCTGTGCGACCTGAAGCCATCGGGCAAATACCTCGCGGTCGACCTGCACCAGGCGGGCGGCATTCCGCAAGTGATGAAGGTGCTGCTGAACGCAGGCCTGCTGCACGGCGATTGCATCACCATCTCGGGCCAGACGATTGCCGAAGTGCTGAAGGACGTGCCCGATGTGCCGCGCGCCGACCAGGACGTGATCCGCCCGATCGACAAGCCGATGTACGACCAGGGCCACCTCGCCATCCTGAAGGGCAACCTCTCGCCCGAAGGCGCGGTCGCCAAGATCACCGGCCTGAAGAACCCCGTCATCACCGGCCCGGCGCGCGTGTTCGACGACGAGCAGTCAGCACTGCAGGCCATCCTGGCCGGCAAGATCGTGGCCGGCGACGTGATGGTGCTGCGCTACCTCGGCCCCAAGGGCGGCCCGGGCATGCCGGAAATGCTGGCACCCACGGGTGCGCTGATCGGCGCGGGCCTCGGCGAAAGCGTCGGCCTGATCACCGACGGCCGTTTCTCCGGCGGCACCTGGGGCATGGTGGTCGGCCATGTGGCGCCCGAAGCGGCCGCCGGCGGCACCATCGCCTTCGTGAACGAAGGCGACTCGATCACCATCGACGCGCACAAGCTGGTGCTCGAACTGAACGTGCCCGAAGCTGAGATCGCGAAGCGCCGCGAAGGCTGGAAGGCACCGGCACCGCGCTACACGCGCGGCGTGCAGGCGAAGTTCGCATTCAATGCGTCCAGCGCCAGTTCGGGCGCAGTGCTCGACAAGTTCTGATCGGGGCTATTGCGTGAAACACCGAGGAACCGGCTTCGCCGGGCCTCAGGTGTTGCCCCCGGCAGGGGGAAGGCGAAGTGGACACGAAGTGCCGCGCAGCCTGGGGGCAAGCCCTACTTCCGGCGCTGCCCGTTGCCGGTCTTCATGCCCATGTTGGTCTTCTGGCGATCGATGCGATCCTGCTTGCGCCGGTCTTCCCGCTCGATGACCCTGCGTTTGGTATAGCCCGACGAATCGGCCCAGGCCCACCATGCGACGGCCATTGCAAACGGGGACAGCACGATCCACCAGCTCCAGCCGGCGACCATGCCCACTTCCAAATACTTGAGGGCCAATCCAAGCAGGCCCAGCGCCAGAAACCACATCGCGAATCCCTCCGGGTTGTACTGGCACGCACCCGTACGACGTGCACGGCGCTACCTACAATCGCGTTGAGTCGAATGTAACTCAGCCCTTACGAAATACCCCCATGAAAAGAGTCTTGTTGTCGGCAGCCCTCGGCCTCGGCCTTGTCGGACTCGCCGCGCCCGCCTTCGCCGACCTCGCCCTGGCAACCTCGAAGAACTGCATGAGCTGCCACGCGGTCGAGCGCAAGGTGCTCGGCCCGGCATTCAAGGACGTGGCCGCCAAGTACAAGGACGACAAGGGTGCCGTCGACACTCTTGCCAGCAAGATCCTCAAGGGCGGCTCCGGCGTGTGGGGGCCGGTGCCGATGCCGGCGAACAACCAAGTCAGCGAAGCCGACGCCCGGAAGCTCGCAGCCTGGGTGCTGTCGACGAAGTAGGTTCCGGGGACATCACGCCTGCGGGTTGATGTCCGCCGGCAGCGGCCTGCGCTCGATGCGGTCTTCGAGTTGGCCGATGTGCGCGGCCACGGTGTTGTCGGTCTGGTCCGAGCGCAGGCGGATCGCGGTTTCGAGCTGCTCCAGGCGCGCCAGCATCGCCGCCTGCCGGTCGGCGTTCTGCGCCATGTGCTTGTTCTCCTGCGCCTCCAGGAAGTTGCGCAGTTCGGTGAAACGCGAGGCCTCGGCCTTGTCCGCAAGGTCGCGCTGGACCTGCATTTCCTTCGTGTGGCGTTTGGTTTCGATCAGCACCGAGCTGTGCAGGTACAGCACGTAGACGAGGAAGAAGGCCGCCAGCACCACCGTCAGGCCCAGCATGATCAGGCCCAGCGGCGCCGAGACGGTCATGAAACCCAGCCATACGTTGGTGGGTGCGGACAGCGTGCCCCAGTTCAGCGCGGCGAGCGCTGCGATGAACAGCACGATGACAAGAAGAAAAGCGGATCTCACGCCCATGGGGGCCTCCTTCGGAAAGATCGAACACATGGAAACCCGCGCGCTTCGAGGCGCGCGGTGATCCGATGGTTTTACCTCAGCGAAGAGCCCTGTTCGGCGCAAATGGCCGCATAAACGGCCACGTCCTACAGCACTAATGCACTGCTGGTCAGTTCGTCTGCGAGAGCTGCTCCAGAATGGCCGGATTCTCGAGCGTCGAGGTGTCCTGCGTGATCGCCTCGCCCTTGGCGATGCTGCGCAGCAGGCGCCGCATGATCTTGCCGCTGCGCGTCTTGGGCAGGTTGTCGCCGAAGCGGATGTCCTTGGGCTTGGCGATGGGACCGATCTCCTTGGCCACCCAGTTGCGCAGTTCGTTGGCGATCTGCTTGGCTTCCTCGCCGGTCGGGCGGGCACGTTTCAGCACGACGAAGGCGCACACGGCCTCGCCCGTCACGTCGTCGGGACGGCCGACCACCGCGGCTTCGGCCACGAGGTCGGTCTTGGACACGAGGGCCGACTCGATCTCCATCGTGCCCAGGCGGTGGCCCGACACGTTCAGCACGTCGTCGATGCGGCCCGTGATGCGGAAGTAGCCGCGGTCGGCGCTGCGCACCGCACCGTCGCCGGCCAAGTAGATGGTGCCGCCCATTTCCTCGGGGAAATAGCTCTTCTTGAAGCGCTCGGGATCGTTCCAGATGGTGCGGATCATCGAGGGCCACGGCCGCTTGATGACCAGCATGCCACCGGCGCCGTTGGGCAGGTCCTTGCCGGTCTCGTCGACGATGGCGGCCATGATGCCCGGCAGCGGCAGCGTGCACGAGCCCGGCACCAGCGGCGTGGCGCCCGGCAGCGGCGTGATCACATGGCCGCCGGTCTCGGTCTGCCAGAAGGTGTCGACGATCGGGCAGCGCTCGCCGCCGATATTGCGGTGGTACCACATCCAGGCTTCGGGATTGATGGGCTCACCGACCGAGCCGAGGATGCGCAGGCTCGTCAGGTCCCAGTTCTTCGGATGCACCTTCTCGTCGCCCTCGGCCGCCTTGATGAGCGAGCGGATCGCGGTGGGCGCCGTGTAGAACACCGACACCTTGTGCTTCTCGATCATCTGCCAGAAGCGGCCCGCATGCGGGAAGGTAGGAATGCCCTCGAACACCACCTGCGTGGCGCCGGCCGCGAGCGGGCCGTAGGCGACGTAGGTGTGGCCGGTGATCCAGCCGATGTCGGCGGTGCACCAGAACACGTCCTCGGGCTTGATGTCGAAGGTCCAGTCCATCGTGAGCCTGGCCCACAGCAGGTAGCCGCCAGTGGCGTGCTGCACGCCCTTGGGCTTGCCGGTGGAGCCCGAGGTGTAGAGGATGAAGAGCGGGTGTTCGGCGTTCACCGGCACCGGGGCGCATTCGGTGCCCTGCCCTTTCAGCGCCTCGGCAAAGGTCTTGTCGCGGCCCTCGACGCGCGTCCATGCGGTGGGCGTGCGCTCGTAGACGAACACGGTCTTGATCGATTCGCAACCGCCCAGCGCGATGCCGTCGTCCACGATGGCCTTGAGCGGCAGTTCCTTGCCGCCGCGCATCTGGTAGTTGGCCGTGATGACCGCCACCGCGCCCGCATCGATGATGCGCTCCTGCAGCGCCTTGGCCGAGAAGCCGCCGAACACCACGCTGTGGGTGGCGCCGATGCGCGCGCAGGCCTGCATGGCGATCACGCCCTCGACCGTCATCGGCATGTAGATGACGACGCGGTCGCCCTTCTGGATGCCCGCGGCCTTCAGCGCGTTGGCGAACTGGCTCACGCGGGCCAGCAGCTCCTTGTAGGTGACGTTGGTGACGGTGCCGTCGTCGGCTTCGAAGACGATGGCGGTCTTGTTCTCGACCGGGGTGCCCATGTGCCTGTCGAGGCAGTTGGCGCTGGCGTTGAGCTCGCCGTCGCCGAACCATTCGTAGAACGGGGCCTTCGATTCGTCCAGCGTCTTCGTGAAGGGCTTGGTCCATTGCAGGTTGCCCTTGGCCAGGCGGGTCCAGAACCCTTCGAAGTCCTCCTCGGCCTCCTTGCACAGGGCCTCGTAGGCGGCCATGCCGGAGATGCGGGCGCCTTCGGTGGCGCGGGCATCAGGGGGAAACACACGGTTCTCGACGAGGACGGATTCAATGTTCTTCGATGCGCTGCTCATGCTTTTTGTCTCCTGGAAGGTGCGGCCGTAATGTCGGTGGCCGCACTTACGGGTCACTGACGGGTTCGATGTTAGTTCGCAGGGTTATCACGAGTACGACACAGGGGCACACCTAGAATCCGCGGTCTTTCATCTCTCGCCCGCCAATGTCCGCTACCGATCCTTTCGACACCCGGAACCCGCCCGTACCAGCCCGTGGTTCGCCGCTGCGCCCCCTGCCCAAGCTGATTTTCGCGAGCCGCTGGCTGCAGTTGCCGCTCTACCTGGGCCTGATCGTGGCGCAGGCGGTGTACGTGGTGCACTTCCTGGTCGAGCTGCTGCACCTGGTCGAAGCCGCCTTCGGCAGCCAGGATGCGCTGCAGGCGCTGATCACCAGCATCGGCTACAAGACCACGGCGCCGGTGGGCACGCTCAACGAGACGGTGATCATGCTGGTGGTACTCGCGCTGATCGACGTGGTGATGATCTCGAACCTGCTGATCATGGTGATCGTGGGTGGCTACGAGACCTTCGTGAGCCGCATGGACCTCGAAGGCCACCGCGACCAGCCCGAATGGCTGAGCCACGTGAACGCCTCGGTGCTCAAGGTGAAGCTGGCCACCGCCATCATCGGCATCAGCTCGATCCACCTGCTGAAGACCTTCATCAACGCGGACAACTACACCGACCGCGTGCTGATCGCGCAGACCGCGATCCACATCGCCTTCCTGTTCTCGGCCATGGCCATCGCCTATACCGACAAGCTGATGAACGAAGCCGCAGCCGCCAACACGCACCACTAAGGCGTGTCCCAGGCCGGCGTTTCAGTGAAGCGCGCGGCCAGGAAATCGAGCATCGTGCGCAGCGTGGCCGGCATGTGCTTGCGCGAGGCATACACCGCGTACATGCCCACCACCTGCGGCTCGAAATCGCCGAAAAGCCGCACCAGTTCCCCTTCCTGCAGCAGTGGCGCCGCCAGATAGGTCGGCAGCATCGCGATGCCGGCCCCGGCCCGGGCCAGGCACATCAGGCTGGCTGCATCGTTGGCCGAGACATTGCCGCCCACGGCCACCGAGGCCGGCTCCCCCGTGCCCTTGCGCGTGAAATTCCAGAGGCTGCGCCCGAAGTACGAATGCGTGAGGCAATTGCGCTGCGCCAGCTCTTCCACGCGCAGCGGCTGGCCGTGCTCCTTCAGGTACGCCGGTGACGCGCACACGACCGAGCGGCAGTCGGTGAGCCGGCGCGCGATCAGGTTGGGGTCGATCTCCGCGGCCACGCGAATGGCCAGGTCGATGCGCTCGTCGACCAGGTTCACGGCCCTGTCGAGCAGCACCAGGTCGACAGCCACACCCGGGTAGAGCCGCACGTAGTCGGCCACCGCATCGGCCAGTTGCGCCTGCGCGAACGAGGTGCTGGCCGTGATGCGCAACTGCCCACGGGGCGCCTCGGCCGGATGCCGCACCGCGGCCTGCATGTCGCCGGTGAGCTCGAGCACCTGGCGGCAGCGCGGCAGCAGTTCTTCGCCAGCGGCTGTGAGGCTCAGCCGGCGCGTCGTGCGGTGCAGCAGGCGCGCACCGGTCCATTGCTCCAGCTCGGCCACGTAGCGCGTGACGACCGGCCGGGACAGGTCGAGCTTGTCGGCCGCGGCCGAAAGGCTGCCCGAATCGACCACGTTCACGAACACGCGCATTGCATTCAATCGGTCCATTCGAACGATTTTAGGAATAAACAAGCGCGCAAATCGAGGTATTTCTTTCGAAAACAGAAACCTAAGATACGGTTCATTCCATCCGATCCTTTCGATCTTTCACAGGAGTCCCTCATGAGCCACATCGCCATCATTGGTGCTACCGGACGCGCCGGCGGCCGCCTTCTCGAAGAAGCCCTGCGCCGCGGCCACACGGTCACTGCCATCGCGCGCAAGGCCAGCGCCAAGCTGGCGGGCCGCGCCAACGTGAAGGCCGTCGACCTCGACGTGCTCGACGGCGCCGCGCTCGAGAAAGCCCTGGCCGGCCATGACGCCGTGTTCAGCGCCGCGCACTTCTCCACCGTGCCGCCTGCGGCCATCATCGAACCCGTGAAGCGCGCGGGTGTGAAGCGCCTGCTGGTGGTCGGCGGCGCCGGCAGCCTGTTCGCGGCGCCCGGCCTGAAAGTGATCGATACGCCGAACTTCCCCGACGCCTACCGCGCCGAAGCCTCGGCCGGCGGCGTGTTTCTCGAGGCGCTGCGCAACGAGAAGGAACTCGACTGGACCTTCCTGTCGCCCTCCGCCGAGTTCGTCGAAGGCGAGCGCACCGGCAAGTTCCGCCTGGGCAAGGACGACCTGCTTGTGAGCGCCGAAGGCCGCAGCTGGATCACGTTCGAGGACTACGCAATCGCGTTGATCGACGAGCTCGAAAAGCCGGCGCACCCGCGCCAACGCTACACCATCGGGTATTGAAGCTCGCCCCCAGGCTGCGCGCACTTCGTGTCGCTTCGCCGACCCCCTACCGGGGGCGGGCCGGCCGCTTCGGGCGGCCGTGCGCGGCGGCCCCCGCGAGTGACGGCCCCCACCACGGCATCAGCGGCCGGTCATGTTCTCCGGCACCACCCACTGGTCGAACTGCTCGGCCGTGAGGTGGCCGGATGCAATTGCCGCCTCGCGCAGGCTCGTGCCTTCCTTGTGCGCCTTCTTCGCGATGTACGCCGACTTGTCGTAGCCGATGTGCGTGTTCAGCGCCGTCACCAACATCAGCGAGCGCTGCACCAGCTCCGTGATGCGTTCACGATTCGGCTCGATGCCCACGGCGCAGTGGTCGTTGAAGCTCACCATGCCGTCGGCCAGCAGGCGCACGCTCTGCAGGAAGTTGTGCGCCACCATCGGGCGGAACACGTTCAGTTCGAAGTTGCCCGAGGCGCCGCCGATGTTGATGGCCACGTCGTTGCCGAACACCTGTGCGGCGAGCATCGTGACGGCTTCGCTCTGGGTCGGGTTGACCTTGCCGGGCATGATCGACGAGCCGGGTTCGTTCTCCGGGATGCTCAGTTCGCCGATGCCGCTACGCGGGCCGCTGGCCAGCCAGCGCACGTCGTTGGCGATCTTGTTCATGCTGGCGGCCAGCGTCTTGAGCGCGCCGTGGGCGTGTACCAGCGCGTCGACGCTGGCCATGGCTTCGAACTTGTTCGGCGCGGTGACGAAAGGCAGGCCCGTGAGCTTGGCCAACTCGGCGGCCACCTTCTCGGCATAACCCTTGGGCGCATTGAGCCCGGTGCCGACGGCCGTGCCGCCCAGCGCCAGTTCGCACAGGTGCGGCAACGCGGCACGCACATGCGCCTCGCCGTGCGCCAGTTGCGCCACGTAGCCCGAGAACTCCTGGCCCAGCGTGAGGGGCGTGGCGTCCTGCAGGTGGGTGCGGCCGATCTTCACAATGTCGGCGAAATCCTTGGCCTTCTGGTCGAGCGTGCCGCGCAGCTTGGCGATGGCCGGCAGCAGCTTGTGCGTGATGGCCTCGACGGCGGCCACGTGCATTGCGGTGGGAAACACGTCGTTGCTCGACTGGCTGCGGTTGACGTCGTCGTTCGGGTGCACGAGGCGCCCTTCCCCGCGTTCGCCGCCGAGGATTTCGCTCGCCCGGTTGGCCAGCACCTCGTTGACGTTCATGTTGGTCTGCGTGCCCGAGCCGGTCTGCCAGACCACCAGCGGGAACTCGCCCGGGTGCTTGCCGGCGATGACTTCATCGGCCGCTGCCACGATGGCGTTCGTCTTCTTCTGGTCCTGCAGGCCCAGCGCGTGGTTGACGACGGCCGACGCGCGCTTCACCTGAGCCAGCGCCTTGATGATCTCGCGCGGCTGCTGCTCCCCGGAGATGTCGAAGTTCTGCAGCGAGCGCTGCGTCTGCGCACCCCACAGCTTGTCGGCCGGCACGTCGATCGGTCCAAAGGTATCGCGCTCGGCACGGGTCTTGGGGGAAGTCGTCATGGTGAAAAAGCTCCGCAGTCTTGGATGGTCGCGCCGCCTGATCGGGCGCGGGCCAAAGTATCGGCCAATAAGAATAGCTCGCATCTGACGGGGCCATTGGGCCGCCGACGACATTACGTTACGCCCGTTGGGTTGACTCGCGTCATGTCAAAAAGTTATAATCATGGGCTTCAGACGACCAACAAGTCATGTTGATCGGCCCTGCACTACTCGCGGATCTCCGAATCCCGTCGCGGTGCAAGGTTCTCCTCGCCGGGCCCTGCCCGGCAAACCGGCCGGATCGTTTCCGGCCCCACTGCCACGCCACCTTTCGGCGGGCACTGGTTTCGTCGCCACGTCGTCTTCAGTGCCTGTCGGCAGCCCCAGAGGCTCGCCGGGCCATTGCACGCGTTTTCCTCACGCGCTCTCTGTTCGGACAGTCCCATCGGCTGATGGCGTGACCGTTGCCGTCCTCCGGGGCGGTGCTGTGTCCAACCTTCACCCAAGGAGCCCCGGCATATGGCCAAAGGAATTCTCATCGACCATGTTTTCAAGGTGTTCGGCGACGCGCCCGGGCAGGCCCTGGAACTCGTGCGGCAAGGTTTCTCGAAGAAGGAAATCCTCGCCGAGACAGGCCAGTCGATCGGCGTGTTCGATGCCACCTTCGAGATCCAGGCCGGCGAGATCTTCGTGATCATGGGCCTCTCGGGATCGGGCAAGTCGACGCTGGTGCGCTTGTTGAACCGGTTGATCGAGCCGACCGCCGGCCGCATCGTGATCGATGGCGCCGACATCAACGAGCACTCCGACGCCAAGCTGCGCGCGCTGCGCCGCAAGGACATCAGCATGGTGTTCCAGTCGTTCGCGCTGATGCCGCACATGACGGTGCGCGAGAACACCGCCTTCGGCCTCGAACTGTCGGGCACGAGCAAGAAAGAGCGGCTCGCGCAGGCCGATCAGGCGCTCGCGCAAGTAGGCCTTGCAGGCTGGGGCGACAGCTATCCCGATGAGCTTTCCGGCGGCATGCAGCAGCGCGTGGGACTGGCGCGCGCGCTGGCCTCGGACCCGTCGATCCTGCTGATGGACGAGGCCTTCTCGGCGCTCGACCCGATCATCCGCACCGAGATGCAGTCGGAGCTGCTGCGACTGCAGAAGGAACAGCGCCGCACCATCGTCTTCATCTCGCACGACCTGGATGAAGCGATGCGCATCGGCGACCGCATCGCGATCATGAAGGACGGCCAGGTGATCCAGGTCGGCACGCCCGACGAGATCCTGCGCAGCCCCGCCGACGATTACGTGCGCAGCTTCGTGCGCGGCGTGGATGCGGCGGCGGTGTTCAAGGCGGCGGACATCGCGCGCAAGTCGCTCACCGTCGTGTGCGAGCACCCCGAGCGCGGTGCGCGCGCGGCGCTCAAGGTGCTGGAAGACCAGGACCGCGACTTCGCCTACGTGACCAGCCCGAACAGGCGCTTCCTCGGCGTGGTGTCGGCGGACACGCTGCGCAGCGCGCTCGATGGGCATTCGGGTCCGCTGGGGCTGCGGCACGCGTTCCTCGACGACCTGCCGCGCATCGACGCCGAAGCCCCCGTGGCGGGCCTGATCGGCCAGCTCGCGCAGGCACCGTGCGCGCTGCCGGTGGTGGCCAGCGACGGCCGCTTCTGCGGTGCGATCAGCAAGACGACGCTGCTCAAGTTCCTCGACCGCGACACGCCGCCGATCGAGCCCGTCTTGCCCAACGCCGCCCCCGCGCTCGCCGCCGAGCCGCACTGAATTCACGGAGGACCTTGAACGATGAACGACAACACACTTCCTTCCGACCTGGGCACGCCGATGCTGGACACGCCCGCAGCCCCCACCTTCGTCGATCCGTGGGAAGCACTCTCGGCCGCGCCCGACACCTCTGCCACCAGCGCCTGGCTCGATACCCCCGTCGACACGGCCCCCCAGCTGGCCGGATCGGCCAATGCCGCGACTGACGGCTTCCAGCTGCACCGCCTCTGGGACGGTTCCTTGCCCGTCGAATCCTGGATCAACCATGGCCTCGGCTGGGTGGTGGAGCATTTCCGTCCCTTCTTCCAGACCGTGCGCCTGCCCATCGACAGCACGCTGAACTGGGTCCAGGGCCTGCTCACCGGCTTGCCCACGCTGGCGATGATCGCGTTGATCGGCCTCTTCGCCTGGCAATTCGCCGGCCGCGCGCTGGCCGTCGGCACCACGGTCGCGCTGCTGCTCGTGGCGATGCTGGGCATCTGGCCCGAAGCCATGGTAACGCTGTCGCTGGTGCTGACCTCGCTCGTGTTCTGCATGTTCATCGGCTTGCCGCTGGGCGTGCTGCTGGCCAGCAGCGACCGGGCCCAGCGCCTCATGCGCCCGCTGCTCGACGCCATGCAGACCACGCCAGCATTCGTGTACCTCGTGCCGGTGGTGATGCTGTTCGGCATCGGCAACGTGCCGGGCGTGATCGTGACGATCATCTTCGCGCTGGCGCCGCTGGTGCGCCTGACCAGCCTGGGCCTGCGCCAGGTGCGGCCCGACCTGATCGAAGCCGCGCGCGCCTACGGCGCTTCGCCATGGCAGATGCTGGTGAAGGTGCAACTGCCGTTGGCCATGCCGTCGATCATGGCGGGCATCAACCAGGCGCTGATGCTGTCGCTGTCGATGGTGGTGATCGCCTCGATGATCGCCGTGGGCGGCCTGGGCCAGATGGTGCTGCGTGGCATCGGCCGGCTCGACATGGGCCTGGCGACGGTCGGCGGCCTGGGCATCGTGCTGCTGGCGATTTCGCTCGACCGGCTGACGCAGGCGATGGGCAAGTCGCGCCGCAGCGCGGGTCGCCGCTGGTGGCACACCGGGCCGGCCGGCTTCTCGCTGCGCGTGCTGCAGCGCTTGCTGGGCACGCCGTCGCGCGGTGCGAACGCGCCTGTTCCCGCCTTGTCCACGCAAGCGCAATGACCCGCCACGGAGGAATTCAACGCATGAAGAAAACCACTTTCATCGCACGCAGCTTTCTGGCCCTCGGCTTCGTCGCCTTCGGCATGGCCGCGCAAGCCGCCAACGACCTCCCCGGCAAGGGTGTGACCGTGCAGCCGCTCAAGAGCTCGCTCGCCGAAGAGGCGTTCCAGACGCTGCTGGTGATGCGCGCGCTCGAAAAGCTCGGCTACACGGTCGAGCCCATGAAAGACCTGGAGCCCGCCACCGAACACCTCGCCATCGCCAACGGCGACGCCACCTTCATGGCCAACCACTGGAGCCTGCTGCACGCCGACTTCTACAAGAACAGCGGCGGCGACGCCAAGCTGTGGCGCAGGGGCGTGTACTCCGACGGCGCGGTGCAGGGCTACCTGATCGACCGCAAGACAGCCGAGCAATACAACATCACCAACATCGCGCAGCTCAAGGACCCGGCCATTGCGAAGCTGTTCGACACAGACGGCGACGGCCGTGCCGACCTGACAGGCTGCAACCCCGGCTGGGGCTGCGAACTCGCGATCGAAAAACACCTGACGGCCTACCAGCTGCGCGACACCGTCACGCACAAGCAGGGCAGCTATGCCGCGCTGATGGCCGACACCATCGCCCGCTTCAGGCAGGACAAGCCGGTGCTGTACTACACCTGGACGCCCTACTGGGTGAGCGCCGTGCTGCGTCCGGGCGCGGACGTGGTGTGGCTGCAGGTGCCGTCCTCTTCGTCGCAGGGCGACGGCGCCGACACGCGGTTGCCCAACGGCAAGAACTACGGCTTCCAGGCCAACCAGGAGCAGATCGTCGCCAACCGGGCTTTCGTCGAGAAGAACCCCGCGGCCGGCAGGCTGTTCGAGGTGATGAAGCTGCCGATCGGCGACATCAATGCCCAGAACCTGCGCATGAGCCAGGGCGCCAATACCCAGCAAGACCTGGAGCGGCACACCGATGGTTGGATCAAGGCGCATCGGCCACTGTTCGACGGCTGGATCGAGGAAGCCCGGGCGGCGGCAAGGTAGGCGCGCCGGCTGAGATAATCGGGGGGCGTTCCACACTCCAAAAAACACCCCCCACCATGACGACCACGATCCAGCAGGCCGACCTGATCGAATCGATCAGCGCCGCGCTGCAGTACATCAGCTACTACCACCCCGCCGACTACATCGCCCATTTGGCCCGCGCCTACGAGCGCGAGCAGAGCCCCGCGGCCAAGGACGCCATCGCGCAGATCCTGACCAACAGCAAGATGAGCGCCACGGGCCACCGCCCGATCTGCCAGGACACCGGCATCGTCAACGTGTTCCTCAAGGTGGGCATGGACGTGCGCTGGGGCGGCTTCACCGGCAGCCTGGACGACGCCATCAACGAAGGCGTGCGCCGCGGCTACAACCACCCCGACAACACGCTGCGCGCCTCGGTCGTGGCCGATCCGCAGTTCGACCGCAAGAACACCAAGGACAACACGCCCGCGGTGATCTTCACCGAGATCGTTCCCGGCAACACCGTCGAAGTGACGGTCGCGGCCAAGGGCGGCGGCAGCGAGAACAAGAGCAAGCTGGTCATGCTGAACCCCGGCGACAGCGTGGTCGACTGGGTGCTCAAGACCGTGCCGACCATGGGCGCCGGCTGGTGCCCGCCGGGCATGCTGGGCATCGGCATCGGCGGCACGGCCGAGAAGGCCGCGCTGATGGCCAAGGAAAGCCTGATGGACGACCTCGACATGCACGAGCTGCAGGCCAAGAAGAAGTCGGGCGCCGAACTCAGCAAGGTCGAGGCGCTGCGCATCGAGCTGTACGAGAAGGTCAACGCGCTGGGCATCGGCGCGCAGGGCCTGGGCGGCCTGGCCACCGTGCTCGACGTCAAGATCCAGATGTACCCGACGCACGCGGCCAGCAAGCCAGTGGCGATGATCCCCAACTGCGCGGCCACCCGCCATGCACACTTCGTGATGGACGGCAGCGGCCCGGTGTACCTCGATCCGCCGTCGCTCGACCTGTGGCCCAACGTCAACTGGGCACCCGACGAAAAGAAGAGCAAGCGCGTCGACCTCGACAAGCTCACGCCCGCCGAAGTGGCCAGCTGGAAGCCCGGCGACACCCTGCTGCTCAACGGCAAGATGCTCACCGGCCGCGATGCCGCGCACAAGCGCATCCAGGACATGCTGGCCAAGGGCGAGAAGCTGCCGGTGGACTTCACCAACCGCGTCATCTACTACGTCGGCCCGGTCGATCCGGTCGGCGATGAAGCCGTGGGCCCCGCCGGCCCCACCACCGCCACGCGCATGGACGGCTTCACCGAGATGATGCTGGCCCAGACCGGCCTGATCGCGATGATCGGCAAGGCCGAGCGCGGCCCCGTCGCCATCGAGGCGATCAAGAAGCACAAGAGCGCCTACCTCATGGCTGTGGGCGGCGCCGCCTACCTCGTGAGCAAGGCCATCAAGACCGCCAAGGTAGTGGGCTTCGCCGACCTGGGCATGGAAGCGATCTATGAATTCGACGTGGTCGACATGCCCGTGACGGTGGCGGTCGATGCCGGCGGCACCAGCGCGCACATCACCGGCCCTGCCGAGTGGCAGAAGCGCATCGCCAGCGGCGAGTTCAAGACCATCATGATGGAAGAAGCTTGAGCGCCGCTCGGCCGCCCGAAGGCGCTCGCACCGCAGTGCGCAGCACGGAGGTTTCCGAGTGACCGCTGTAGGCGTCTTCGACAGCGGGGTCGGCGGCCTCAGCGTGCTGGCCGCGCTGAGGGCCGAACTGCCGCAAGAGAACTTCGTCTACTTTGCCGATACGGCCTATGCGCCGTACGGCGAGCGCGGGGACGCCTACGTGATCGAGCGCTCGCGCTCGGTGGTCGAGCATCTGCGGCGCGAGCATGCAATCAAGGCGCTCGTGGTGGCTTGCAACACAGCCACCACGGCCGCCATCCACTTGCTTCGGGCCGAGCATCCCGACCTGCCCATCGTGGGGCTGGAGCCCGGCCTCAAGCCCGCGGTGTCGGCCAGCCGCACCGGACGCGTGTCGGTGATGGCCACGCGAGGCACCCTGGCCAGTGCCAAGTACGCGGCCCTGCGCGCTTCGTTCGCCGGATCGGCAGACGTACGCTCCGTGCCGTGCGACGGGCTCGTGAAGGCCATCGAAGGCTTCGACGCTGCGGGTATCGCGGCGCTGTGCGAGCGCTACATGAAAGAGGCCGGGCCTTTCGGCGACGGCCCCGATGGCGTCGACACCGTGGTGCTGGGCTGCACCCACTACCCGCTCGTGAAAGACGAATTGAGCCGGCATGCACCGGCGACGCTGCGCTTCATCGACACCGGCGTGCCGGTCGCGCAGCAGGCGCGGCGCCTGCTCGCGTCGGCAGGCCGACTCGCGGATGGCGGCGTCGGCAGCCTGCTGCTGCAAAGCAGCGGCAACGTCGCCGTGCTCGAAGCGGCGGCCGCCCGCTGGCTCGGGCTTCCCACGGCCACCGAAGCCTGACCTCGATGCGCCTGCTGCGCCACGCCGCTCTACTCTTCTGCCTCTCGGCCGCCGGGCTGAGCCACGCGGCCTGCGAAAGCGGACTGGCCGAGCGCATGCATGCCAAGCTGCATCCCCACCGGCCGCTCGACGAGCGGCTCGCGGCCTGCAAGGTCTGGCCGGCTTTTCCGGGGCGCAGCATCGTCGTGCTGCCCATGCCGCGCGAAACGACCGACCACGGCGCCAAGGTCTTCGATCTCGAGATCCTGCTGATCCAGCGCCCCGACAACGGCAACACCGAACGCGACACCGTCATCGCCCGGCTCCTCCAGCCCGAGGCGCTCGACGAGGACGCCACCACCTCGATCCAGGACATCCGCATCGACACCTCGCGCTACGTGCTGTCGCCCGAGGCCCGCGCCTTCGGCCTGCGCGTGCGCTACCGCGGCAGCAACGCGCCCGGCAGCCCGCTGGCCAGCGAAACCGTGCGGCTCTACGTGCACCATGGCAAGCAGTTGCGCGAGGTTCTGCAGGAGATCGAGCTGGACCACGACCATGGTGGATGGGACGCCACCTGCACCGGCCACTTCGACAAGCTGCGCACCATGTTGTCCGTCGGCAAGGGCAGCAGCAACGGCCTTGCCGACCTGCAGCTGTCGCGTACGCTGCTGCAGAGCCGCGCGCAGGAGCAGGAAGACCAGGGCTGCGTGGAAAAGGCATTGCCCCCGAAATTCAACACCGTCACGCTGCGCTACGACGGCGAACGTTTCAAGGTGCCGAAGTCGCTTCGCCAGCAGGTGCCCTGAACGCCTTCAGGCCGGGCTGCGAAGAGCGGCAGCGCGGCCCCGCTCCATGCGGATTGGCAACAGGAGCAGCAACCCCGCCACGAACAGCACCGCCGTCGAGAGAATCGCGATGCGCTGGTTGCCGCCCGTCATCCAGGTGATCGCGCCGAAGCTCAGCGGACCGATGATGCTGGCGAGCCGGGTCGCGAAGGTCCAGAGCCCGAAGAACTCCGCGAGCTGCTTCGGCGGCGCCAGATAGCCCGTCATGGCACGGCCGGCCGACTGGCTCGATCCCATGGCCAGCCCCGCAATGGCGGCCGCCCACCAGAAGCCGCCCTTGGTCGTCACCAAGGCGGCGATCACGCAGACCGCGATCCAGGCGACCAGCGTGGCGGCCAGCGAAATCTTGTGGCCGATGCGGTCCTGGATGTAGCCGAAGCCGAAGGCGCCCAGCGCCGCCGCGATGTTGAGCACGAAGATCAGCACCATGGTCTCGCTCGCGACGAAGCCGATCACCTGCTCCGCGTAGATCGCAGCAAGCGTGATGGCGACCGCCACGCCGCCCTGGTAGCAGACCGTGCAGGCCAGCAGCCACATGAAGTCGCGATAGGCCCTGGCCTGGCGGTATGTGGCGCGCAGTTGCTGCCATGCACCGAGTTCGGCATCTGCAGTTCGAGGCTGCGCACGTTCGGGCAACAGCACGAAGGTGGCACAGGCGGCCGCGCCGTAGATGGCTGCCGTGATGAGCATCGTGACCGGGACGAAGTGCGCCGCCGGCAAGCCCTTCGATTGCGACCACAGCACATAGGCCAGGCAGATGCCCAGGGCCAGCATGCCGCCGACATAGCCGAAGGCCCAGCCCCACCCGCTCACCTTGCCCATGCCCTCGGCCGTGGCGAGTTCGGGCAGGAAGGCACCCGTGAGGGACTCGCCATAGGAATAGAAGGCGTTGGAAACGATCACCAGCCCCATCGCCAGCGCAACGCCGAAAGCACCCGAGAAGCCGGGCGTGATTGCAAGCGCTGCCGTTGCGAGGACGCAGCCGACGGTCGCGAAGACGAGCACCCGCTTCTTGGCCGCGCGCAAGTCGGCCCAGGCGCCGATGGCCGGCATCGTGAGCATCACGATGGCATAGGAGACGCTGAGCGCGGCCGTCCATGCGAAGGCGGCCCAGGGCGCGCCCCTGGCGATGCCGCCCACAAAGTAGGCCGCAAACACTGCCGTGATGACGACCGTGGTGTAGCCCGAATTGGCGAAGTCGTACATCGCCCAGCCGAACACCTCGCGCTTGCGTACCCCTGGGCGCAGCGCGGAGGCGGGAAACAGGGCCACGAGGCCTTGTCTATGAAGAACGGATCAATGCAGGTGGCGCGGACGGCGGCCGCCGCCGTGGCCACCGCCGCTGCCGGGACCGCCCGTGCCGCGCGGACGCTTGCCGATCTCGAGCGAGTTCACGAGCGCGTCGAAACGGTCGCTGAAGAGGCGGTCGATCTCGGAGACCACGCCACCCAGTTCGGCGCCGTCGAAGTGGCGCTCCATGAGATTGACGACGTCTTCCACCAGCAGATCGCGCTGCACCTGCATGATTGCTGCCGGGTTCGGGCCGACGAACAGCATCAGAAAGTCGTCGCGCGATTCTTCCTCGGGGTCGCCCTCTTCCTCGTCGAAGTCGGTGTCGTAGAAGGTGACCTCGATGGCCGCACCGCGCTCGGAGAGCTCGTTCAGGGCCATGCACATCTCGTCGAGGGCCTGGCGGAAGTCTTCATCGCCGGGCACGGTCCAGCACATCTGCAGCGTGTGGTCCTTCTGCTCGAAGCGGATGCCGGGCTCTTCTTCGTAGGTGCTGGTGGCACCGTCGGCCAGCGATTTGGCGCCGGCGTACTTCCAGAGGGGCTTGAGCGCCTCCTGGATCTGGTCGAAGGTCACGTCCGAACGCAGCGGCACGTCGCCGTGCACATGGATCTCAAATGGAGCGTTGTAGCGAGGCATCGAATGCTCCCTTGTAAGTGTGGTACCCGGAACGGGGGTCGAACCCGTATGCCCCGATTAAGGAAGCGGCGGATTTTAAGTCCGATGTGTCTACCAATTTCACCATCCGGGCGTCAGGTTGAACATCGACGATAACCCAAACAAAACAAGCCCCGGCAACATGGGTTGGCGGGGCTTGGTCGTCGGGGTCGAATCGAGTTGAACGAGAAGGTGGAGGCGCGACCCGGAGTCGAACCGGGCTAGACGGATTTGCAATCCGTTGCATAACCGCTTTGCTATCGCGCCACGCAGAAATACGAAATCGACCTAGCGAAAAAAAGGGAAGCTGCTGCTTCCCTTTTTCAAAACTGGAGCGGGAAAAGAGTCTCGAACTCTCGACCTCAACCTTGGCAAGGTTGCGCTCTACCAACTGAGCTATTCCCGCGTTTCGAGCCTCGAATTATATATCAGTTTTTCGAGGCTCCACAAGTTTTGCGATCAACCAGTCAGTGCTTGACCGAACCTTCCGCGGCGGGTGCCGCCGCGCGCTGCTTGGCCAGTTCGGCCACGGCAGCAGCAGATGCAGCCACCTCTTCGTCGGACAGCGGCTCGGGCATCTTCTCGAGCGCGATCTCGAGGACCTTGTCGATCCACTTCACGGGCACGATCTCGAGGCCGTTCTTCACGTTCTCTGGGATGTCCTGCAGGTCCTTGGCGTTTTCCTCCGGGATCAGCACGGTCTTGATGCCACCGCGCAGTGCCGCCAGCAGCTTTTCCTTCAGGCCGCCGATGGCGGTGACCTCGCCGCGCAGCGTGATCTCGCCGGTCATCGCGACGTCGCCGCGCACGGGGATGCCCGTGAGCGCCGACACGAAGGCCGTCGTCATCGCCGCGCCCGCGCTCGGGCCGTCCTTCGGCGTCGCGCCATCTGGCACGTGGATATGGATGTCGCGCTTCTCGAACACCTCGTCCTTGATGCCCAGGCGGCGCGAGCGGCTGCGCACCACGGTGCGCGCAGCCTCGACCGATTCCTTCATCACGTCGCCCAGCGAACCGGTACGGCTGATCACACCCTTGCCGGGCATGGTCACGGCCTCGATCGTCAGCAGGTCGCCGCCGACTTCGGTCCACGCAAGGCCGACCACCTGGCCGACCTGGTTCTGCTTCTCCGCGAGGCCGAAGCTGTACTTGCGCACGCCGAGAAACTCGTTGAGGTTCTTGCCGTCGACCGTGACCTTGGGCGTGAGTTGCTTGAGCAGCAGGCCCTTCACCACCTTGCGGCAGATCTTGGACAGTTCGCGCTCGAGCGAACGCACGCCAGCTTCACGTGTGTAGTAGCGCACGATGTCGCGCACGGCCTCTTCGGTGACGAAGAGCTCGTCGTCCTTCACGCCGTTGTTCTTCATCTGCTTGGGCAGCAGGTACTTGATCGCGATGTTGGTCTTCTCGTCCTCGGTATAGCCCGAGAGGCGGATGACCTCCATGCGGTCGAGCAGCGCCGGCGGGATGTTCATCGAGTTCGAGGTAGCGACGAACATCACGTCGCTCAGGTCGAAGTCGACTTCCACATAGTGGTCGCCGAAGGTGTGGTTCTGCTCGGGGTCGAGCACCTCGAGCAGCGCGCTCGACGGGTCGCCGCGGAAGTCGGTGCCCAGCTTGTCGATTTCGTCGAGCAGGAACAGCGGATTGCGCGTGCCGATCTTGCTCAGGCCCTGCAGCACCTTGCCCGGCAGCGCGCCGATGTAGGTGCGGCGGTGGCCGCGGATCTCGGCTTCGTCGCGCATGCCGCCCAGCGCCATTCGGGTGTACTTGCGGCCAGTCGCTTTCGCGATCGACTGCCCCAGCGAGGTCTTACCGACACCCGGTGGGCCCACGAGGCACAGGATGGGTGCCTTCACCTTGTCTACGCGCTGCTGCACCGCGAGATATTCAAGGATGCGATCCTTGACCTTCTCGAGGCCATAGTGGTCGGCATTGAGCACCGCCTCGGCATTGGCGAGGTCGTGCTTGATCTTGGTCTTCTTGCTCCAGGGCAGGCCGATCAGCACGTCGATGTAGTTGCGCACCACGGTGGCTTCGGCCGACATGGGCGACATGAGCTTGAGCTTCTTGAGCTCGCCCTCGGCCTTCTTCAGGCCTTCCTTGGACATCTTGGCGAGCTTGATCTTCTTCTCGATCTCCTCGATGTCCGCGCCCTCTTCGCCTTCGCCGAGCTCCTTCTGGATGGCCTTGACCTGCTCGTTGAGGTAGAAGTCGCGCTGGTTCTTCTCCATCTGGCGCTTCACGCGACCACGGATCTTCTTGTCGACGTTGAGGATGTCGACCTCGCGCTCGAGCTGCCCGAACAGATTCTCCAGGCGTGCCTTGACGTCGTCGAGGTCAAGCACGGCCTGCTTGTTGTCGAGCTTGAGCGGCAGATGGGCGGCGATGGTGTCCGCGAGGCGGCCCGGATCGTCGATGCTCGAAATCGAAGTGAGGATCTCGGGCGGGATCTTCTTGTTCAGCTTGACGTACTGGTCGAACTGCTGCATCACCGCGCGGCGCAGCGCCTCGACCTCGGTGCCCTTCTCGCCGCCTTCGGGCGCCACGACGGGCGTCACGTTGGCCGAGAAGTGCGTCTCGCCGTCATCGATGCGGTTCACGCGTGCGCGCTGCTGGCCTTCGACCAGCACCTTCACGGTGCCGTCGGGCAGCTTGAGCATCTGCAGGATGGTCGAGACGCAGCCGACTTCGAACATGTCCTCGACCGAGGGCTCGTCCTTGGCGGCGGCCTTCTGCGCCACCAGCATGATGCGGCGCTCCGCCTCCATGGCAAGTTCGAGTGCCTTGATGCTCTTGGGGCGTCCCACGAAGAGCGGGATCACCATGTGGGGAAACACCACGACGTCGCGCAGCGGCAGCAGCGGCAGGTCGAGGGCTTCGGAAGGCAGAGGGGTGTGGCCAGACATGCAGATCCTTCGGGTCTTTGGCTTTAGGCCTTTTTCGCCGCTTCGCGGTACACGAGCAGCGGGGGCTTGTTTTCGTCGATGGTCGATTCCTCGACCACCACCTTGTCGACATTGGTCGCGTTCGGCAATTCGAACATGGTGTCGATCAGCGACTGTTCAAGGATCGAGCGCAGGCCGCGTGCGCCGGTCTTGCGGGCCAGCGCCTTGCGTGCGATCGCCTTGAGCGCCGCCGGACGGATCTCCAGATCCACGCCTTCCATCTGCAGCAGCTTGGTGAACTGCTTCACCACCGCGTTCTTCGGCTCGGTCAGGATCTGGACCAGCGCGTCCTCGCTGAGTTCCGCGAGCGATGCGACCACGGGCATCCGGCCCACCAGTTCGGGAATCAGGCCGAACTTGATCAGGTCTTCAGGCTCGACTTCGCGGAACACCTCGGTGATGCTGCGCTGGGCCTTGCTCTTGACCGCGGCGCCGAAGCCGATACCCGAGGCCTCGGTGCGGTTTTCGATGACTTTCTCCAGGCCCGCGAACGCACCGCCGCAGATGAACAGGATGTTGGTCGTGTCGATCTGCAGGAAGTCCTGGTTCGGGTGCTTGCGCCCGCCTTGCGGCGGCACGCTGGCCATCGTGCCTTCGATGAGCTTGAGCAGCGCCTGCTGCACGCCCTCGCCCGACACGTCGCGCGTGATCGAGGGGTTGTCGGACTTGCGCGAGATCTTGTCGATCTCGTCGATGTAGACGATGCCGCGCTGGGCGCGCTCGACCTCGTAGTTGCAGCTCTGCAGCAGCTTCTGGATGATGTTCTCGACGTCCTCGCCCACGTAGCCGGCTTCGGTCAGCGTGGTGGCGTCGGCCATCACGAAAGGCACGTCGAGCATGCGCGCGAGCGTCTGCGCCAGCAGCGTCTTGCCCGAGCCCGTAGGGCCGATCAGCAGGATGTTGCTCTTGCTGAGCTCCACGTCGTCGCCCTTGGCCTTTTCCTTGTGGCGCAAGCGCTTGTAGTGGTTGTAGACGGCCACCGACAGCATGCGCTTGGCCGGCTCCTGGCCGATCACGTAGTTGTCGAGGTTGGTCTTGATCTCGAGCGGCGTCGGCAGGTCGCTGCGTGCTTCACGCGCTTCTTCGCCCGCGGGGAGCTCGTCGCGGATGATCTCGTTGCAAAGGTCGATGCACTCGTCGCAGATGAAGACCGAAGGGCCCGCGATCAGCTTCTTGACCTCGTGCTGGCTCTTGCCGCAGAACGAGCAATAAAGCGTTTTTTCGCTGGAGGAGCCTTTTTTATCGGCCATGGACTTTTGCCTCGTTACAGGGTAGGGACAATGATAACTAAACAAAAACGGCGTTTCCCGTGTGGAAAACGCCGTTTTTTGCCTTTTGCGCCACAGGGCGCCGGACAGTTTTAACCGCGCTTGGCGACGACCTGGTCGACCAGACCGTATTCCTTGGCCTCGTCGGCCGTCAGGAAATAGTCGCGTTCGGTGTCGGTCTTGACTTTTTCCAGCGGCTGGCCGGTACGTTCGGCCAGGATGCGGTTCATCTGGTCCTTGGTGCGCAGGATGTCGCGCGCATGGATCTCGATGTCGGTGGCCTGGCCGCGTGCGCCGCCAAGCACCTGGTGGATCATGATCTTCGAGTTGGGCAGCGAGAAGCGCTTGCCCTTCTCGCCGGCCGCCAGCAGGAAGGCGCCCATGCTGGCCGCGAAGCCGAGGCACATGGTCGACACGTCGGGCTTGATGAACTGCATGGTGTCGTAGATCGCCATGCCGGCGCTCACGCTGCCGCCCGGGGAGTTGATGTAGAACGAAATGTCCTTGTCCGGGTTCTCGCTCTCGAGGAACAGCAGCTGCGCCACGACGAGGTTGGCCGTCTGGTCGTTGACCTCGCCCACCAGGAAAATGATGCGCTCCTTGAGGAGGCGCGAATAGATGTCATAGGACCGCTCGCCGCGGCCCGATTGCTCGATGACCATCGGGACCATGCCGAGGCCTTGGATTTCCTGTGCGCTCATGAATTTGCTCTCCGAGAAATGGAATCGTTCGCTGTTTCTGAACTGTACGCCTGAGTGAAATGGGGCTCGTGCCGCAAAGCACAAGCCCCATTGGCGTTACCGTAGCGGCGGATCAACCCTGCTGCTGCGCCATCAGCTCGTCGAACGACACCGACTTTTCGTTGACCTTGGCCTTGCCCAGGACGAAATCGGTCACGTTGTTCTCGATGACCACGGCTTCGACTTCCGCCAGGCGGTTGTTGTCGCTGAAGTACCAGCGCACCACGTCGGCCGGCTTTTCGTAGCTGGCGGCCAGCTCGTCGATGTGGGCCTTGATCTGCTCGGGCTTGGCCTGCAGGTTGTTGGCGCGCACCAGTTCGGCGACCACCAGGCCCAGGCGCACGCGGCGCTCGGCTTGCGGGCGGAACACTTCGTCGGGGATCGGAGCCTTGTCGGCGTCCTTGATGCCGCGCTGCTTCAGTTCGGCGCGGGCGCCTTCGACCATGCGGTTGACTTCCGACTGCACGCTGGCGTTCGGCAGGTCGAGCTCGGCATTGGCCACCAGGGCGTCCATCACGGCGTTCTTGTTGCGCGCCAGCAGGCGGAACTTCACTTCGCGCTCGAGGTTGCGCTTGATGTCGGCGCGCAGGCCTTCGACGGTGGCTTCGGCAATGCCGAGCGACTTGGCCAGTTGTTCGTTGACTTCGGGCAAGTGCGAGGCTTCGATCTTCTTCAGGGTGACCATGAAGTCGGCCTGCTTGCCGGCCACGTCCTTGCCGTGGTAATCGGCCGGGAACGACAGCGGGAAGGTGCGGCTGTCGCCGGCCTTCATGCCGCGCACGGCGTCTTCGAATTCCTTCAGCATCTGGCCTTCGCCGACCACGAATTGGAAGTCTTCGGCCTTGCCGCCCTGGAAGGGCTCGCCGTCGATCTTGCCTTCGAAGTCGACGGTCACGCGGTCGTCGTCCTGCGCAACGGCGTCTTGCGCGCGCTGGGCGAAGGTGCGGCGCTGCTTGCGCAGGATGTCGAGCGTCTTGTCGATGGCTTCGTCGCCCACTTCGGCCGAGAGCTTCTCGACTTCGGCGCCGGTCAGGTCGTTGATCTTGACTTCGGGGAACACCTCGAACACCGCGTCGAAGGCCAGCTCGCCTTCGGGCGACTCTTCCTTCTCGGTGATGCGGGGCTGGCCGGCCACGCGCAGCTTGGCTTCGTTGGCGGCCTGCGAGAAGGCCTCGCCGACCTTGTCGTTCATGACTTCGTAGTGCACCGAATAGCCATAGCGCTGGGCCACCACGTTCATCGGCACCTTGCCGGGACGGAAGCCGTCCATCTTGACGGTGCGCGCGAGCTTCTTGAGGCGCGAATCGACTTCGTTCTGGATGGTGCCGACCGGCAGGGTCAGCGTGATCTTGCGTTCGAGCTTCTCGAGAGTTTCAACGGTCACGGTCATGATGTCTTCCTGGTAAGGGGGCCGGTGCGCGGGGCCTGCATCTTTTTTATCAATACAGATCAAGGACTTACACGCGCTGGCGGGATTTATGCGGAGGCACGCACGTGCCGCCTGCAAAACTGGGCAACCCAGGATTCTAATCCGCCGGGAAAGCGGGTTTTCACGGGGGCCTGGCGCGGCGCGAACGATGGTCAGGCTTGACCAATATTCCAGCCGTAAAGTCAGTTCCGATTCGTCCCCTCTCCACAGGAACGCACAGGAAAAATCATGCTTCAGCGACTGTTCGCCGCCCTCGCCTTCACCCTTGTCGTGGCATTCGGCATGCCCTCGTTGGCACAGGCGAAGGCCGATTCGCCCACTCCGGCCGAGCCCACCATCCAGCAGATCTACGAGGCCGCGAACGGCGGCAGGATGGCCGAGGCCGACACCATGATCGCAAAGGTACTGAAGGACCACCCCAAAAGCGCCAAGGCCCATTTCGTCCAGGCCGAACTGCTCGCGGCGCAAGGCAAGCTCGACGGCGCGCGAAGCGCGCTGGCCCAGGCGAAGGCGCTCGCGCCCGACCTGTCTTTCGCCAAGCCCGAGGCCGTCGAGCGGCTGACCGGCAAGCTCGACAAGCCCGCCGCCGCACCGACCCGGACCGAACCCGCGCGCATGAGCACACCAGCCCCGGCCCCGCCGCAGACCGAAGCCAAGAGCGGCTCGACGCCATGGCTGCCGATTGCGCTCGTGGGCTTGCTGGTCGTGGGTTACCTCGCCTTCCGTCGCCGGGTGGCGCCGCCTGTGGCCCAAACCCCGTCGTACGGCCCTGCAGAGGGCGCACCAGGCGCTGGATACGGAAGCTACGCGCCGGGCGGCAACTGGACGCCCGCGGCCCCACCCGCAGCCGCTCCCGGCATGGGCCTGGGCTCGGCGCTGGCCACCGGTGCGGCGGTGGGCGTAGGCGCGGTGGTGGCCCAGGAGGCCGTGCGCCACTGGATGAACAACCGGTCGGACAACACCGACCGGAACGACACTTCTCATATCGCAGACAGCGGCAACGCAGAGATGGGCCGCAGCCTCTGGCCTTCTTCCTCGCCCTCTGCCGACCAGGCGCCCGAACGCATCGTCGACAACGACTTCGGCATCACCGATGCCGGTTCGTGGGACGACGGGGGCAGCAGCGGCGGCGACAACAGCGACTGGTGAAGGCGCGCAAAAAAGAAAAAGCCCCCGTCTCTCTCGAAACGGGGGCTTCGTCAATGCCCGATGGAATGGGCTACTCGGCAGGCTGGTGCGCGGGGCCGGACTCGAACCGGCACGTTCTTGCGAACGTCAGGACCTAAACCTGGTGCGTCTACCAATTTCGCCACCCGCGCAATGCCAATCTTTCAGGTGAATGCAAAAGCGGACGGCCTCTTCGCGCCGTGGAACCTCACGGGCCAAAGACCATCCGCTTGAAATCGGTCAGCTTTCGATTTTAGACGCTAATCGGCGCCTCTTTCGGCTCCCGCTTCACACGAAATGCCGCGGCATACATCGCGGGCAAGGCCAGCAGCGTCAGCACCGTCGCGACGATCAGGCCGCCCATGATGGCCACGGCCATCGGTCCCCAGAACACGCTGCGCGACAGCGGAATCATGGCCAGCACGGCGGCCGCGGCCGTCAGCACGATCGGCCGCAGCCGCCGCACCGCCGACTCCACGATCGCGTCCCACGCCGGCACGCCCGCCGCGCGGTCAAGCTCGATCTGGTCGATCAGGATCACCGCGTTGCGCTGGATCATGCCCATCAGCGCAATCACGCCCAGCAGCGCCACGAAGCCGAAGGGCCGGTTCAGTACCAGCAGCGCGCCGGCCACGCCGGCGATGCCCATCGGGCCGGTGACGAACACCAGCAGCGAGCGGCTGAAGCTGTGCAGCTGCAGCATCAGCAGCGTGAACACCAGGAACAGCATGATCGGCACGCCCGCCACGATCGAGGCCGAGCCCTTGCTGCTTTCTTCCACCGCGCCCGCCACCTCGATGCGGTAGCCGCCCTGCCCGGCCTCTACCCAGCCGGCCTCGAGTTGGCGCAGTTTCGGCAGCAGTTGCGCCGTCACGGTCGCGCCCTGCAGCCCCTCGATCACGTCGCCCTGCACGGTGATGGCGTAGTCGCGGTTCTCGCGCCACATCACGCCCGGCTCCCAGGTGAACACCGGCTTGGCGATCTGCGTGAGCGGGATCGAGCGGCCCGAGGTGGTCGGGATGTAGGCGTTGCCGATATCCGAGATGGCCTGGCGCTCGTCGGGCGCCTGGCGCAGCACGATGTCGATCAGCAGGTCGTTCTCGCGGTACTGGCCCACTGTCGTGCCGCTGAACATGGTCTTCGAGGCCTGCGCAATGGCCTGGCTCGTCACGCCGAGCGCGCGCGCCTTGGCCTGGTCGACTTCGAGGCGGATCACCTTGACCGATTCGTTCCAGTTGTCGTTCACGCCGCGCATGTTGGCGTTCTCGCGCAACACGGCCTTCACCTCGTCGGCGTGGCCGCGCAGCTGCACCGGGTCGGTGCCGATCACGCGGAACTGCACCGGGTACGGCACCGGAGGCCCGTTGGGCAGCAGCTTGACGCGCCCGCGCACCTCCGGAAATTCCTGCGCCAGCACCTGCGGCAGCTTCAGGCGCAGCGTCTCGCGCACCTTCAGGTCCTTGGCGAGCACGATCAGCTGCGACACGTTGGTCTGCGGAAACACCTGGTCCAACGGCAGATAGAAACGCGGCACGCCCGAGCCGATCCAGGTGCTGACCGTCTTCACGCCAGCTTCCTGCATGAAACGCTTCTCGACGCGCTTGGCCACCTCTTCGTTGGCCGCGAACGAGGTGCCCTCGGGGAACCAGATGTCGATCAGGATCTCGGGCCGGCTCGAATCCGGAAAGAACTGCTGCTGCACCTTGCCCATGCCGAAGATGCCGAGCGCGAAGATCAACACCGTGGCGCCGATGGTCATCCAGCGGTGCTGCACACACCAGTTCACCGCGCGGCGAAAGGCGTTGTAGAAGGCCGTGTCGAACAGCTCGTGCGGCGGCGCCTCGGGGTCGTGCGGTTTCACCTTCAGCAAGAGCGTGCCGAGGTAGGGTACGAAGTACACAGAGACGATCCACGACAGCACCAGCGCGATCACCGTCACTGCGAAGATCGCGAAGGTGTACTCGCCCGTCACCGACTTGGCGATGCCGATCGGAAGGAAGCCCGCGGCCGTGATGAGCGTGCCCGTGAGCATCGGCTTGGCCGTCACGTCGTAGGCGAAGGTGGCGGCGCGGACCTTGTCGTAGCCCTCTTCCATCTTGCGCACCATCATCTCGACCGCAATGATCGCGTCGTCCACCAGCAGGCCGAGCGCGATGATCAGCGAGCCCAGCGATATCTTGTGCAGCCCGATGCCGAAGTAGTTCATCGCCAGGAAGGTCACGGCCAGCACCAGCGGAATGGTGATCGCCACCACCAGCCCGGGTCGCATGTCGATGTACCAGCCGAAGCGCCCGCCCTTGTGCAGGCCGAGCGAAATGATGCTCACGGCCAGCACGATGGCCACGGCCTCGATCAGCACGCCGACGAACTCGTTGACCGAGCTGGCCACCGACACCGGCTGGTCCTGCACCTGCGCCAGCTTCACGCCGGCCGGCAGGCGCTGGTCGATGGTGGCGGTGGTGGCCTTCAGCGCCTTGCCCAGTGCGATGATGTCGCCGCCCTTGGCCATCGACACGCCAAGTGCGATCACTTCCTTGCCCTGGTGGTGCACCTTGACCGCCGGCGGATCGATGTAGCCGCGATGGATGTCGGCGATGTCGCCGAGCTTGATCTGGCTGCCCGAGCTGCCGCGGATGGGCATCTCGCGCAGCTGGTCGACGCTGGTGAACTGGCCGGCCACGCGCACCTGCACCACGTCGAGCGGCGACTGGATCGAGCCCGCGCTCTCGATCGCGTTCTGCGAGCCGAGCTGCGCCAGCACTGCGTTGAAATCGAGCCCCAGCTGCGCCAGGCGCTTCTGCGAGATCTCGATGTAGACCTTCTCGTCCTGCACGCCGAACTGGTCGACCTTGGCCACGTCCTTCACGCGCAGAAGCTGCTGGCGCACGTCATCGGCCAACGTCTTGAGCTCGGCGTAGCTGAAGCCTTCGCTCTCCAGCGCGTAGATCACGCCATAGACATCGCCGAAGTCGTCATTGAAGAACGGCCCCTGCACGCCGGCGGGCAAGGTGGCGCGCATGTCGCCGATCTTCTTGCGCACCGTGTACCAGACATTGGCCACTTCGGTGGACTTCGACGAGTCCTTGATGTTGAAGATGATCTGCGACTCGCCGGGCTTCGAGTAGCTGCGGATCTTGTCGGCGTACGGCGCTTCCTGCAGCGTGCGTTCGAGCTTGTCGGTGACCTGCTCGGCCACCTGCTGCGCGGTGGCGCCGGGCCAGTAGGTGCGCACCACCATCGCACGGAAGGTGAACGGCGGGTCCTCGTCCTGGCCGAGCTGGAAGTACGCGAAGGCACCCAGCACCATCAGCACCACCATCAGGTAGCGCGTGAGGGGCGCGTGGTCCAGCGCCCACTTGGAGAGATTGAAGCCGGCGGGCTTCTCAGCGGGGGGGGGTGCTGCGCCGCCGCTCATTTGGCGGCACCCGCTGCGATCTCCTTGTTCGTCGCAGCGACAGCCGCCACGGGCTGTGCCGAGTCCTTCGCACCGGCATTGGCGGCGGCCGCGGCCGCCTCCTTGGACTGGTAGATGGTGACCTTCTGCCCCGGCGACAGCACGTGCACGCCCGCAGCCACGACCATCATGCCGGGGGCGATGCCGCTGGCGATCACCGCCTCGTTGCCGTCAGCCGTGGCGACCTGCACAGTCTGCGAACGCACCGTCATGGTCGGCTTGTCGAGCACCCACACGGCAGAGCCCTTGCCCTCCTGGCGCAGTGCGCTGGTCGGCAGCTTCATCACCGCGGTGGTGCCATGCGCGAGCGCCTGCGGACGCGCATAGACCGTGGCGCCGAGCGGCGGCGAGGCGGCCGCATCGATGGCGACCTTGACCGAGTAGGTGCGCGTGACCGCGTCGGCGCTGGCCGCTACTTCGCGCACCTCGCCCTGCAGCTCGCTGCCGCCGGACCAGCCGCGCACCGTGACGGGCGACCCCGCCTTGATCAGCGTGGCGCGGTCTTCGGGCACCGCGAACACCACGTCGCGCGCGCCGTCCTGTGCGATGCGCACGACCGGCGTGCCGGCCTGCACCACCTGTCCCGGCTCGGCCTCGATGGCCGTGATGATGCCGGCCACGTCCGCCACCAGCGTCGTGTAGTTGGCCTGGTTGCCCTGCGAGGCGAGCTGCGCCTGAGCCTGTTCGAGCTGGGCCTGCGCGGCCTTCCAGGTGGTTTCGCGGCGCTCGAGCTCGGCGCCGCTGATGAAGTTCTGCTGGCGCAATTCGGTGTAGCGCTTCAGGTCGGCGGCAGCCAGGTCGCGGTTGGTCAGCGCGGCGGCCTGCTGGGCTCGAGCGGCCTCAGCGGCGAGCTTGTAGTCCTGCGGGTCGAGCTGGGCCAGCACCTGGCCGGCCTGCACATGCTGGCCGAGTTCAGCCTGGCGCCTGGTGATCTTGCCCGCCACGCGGAAGCCCAGGCGCGATTCGACGCGCGCCCGAACCTCGGCCGAGAACTCGGGCTGGGCATCGAATTCGCTCATGCCCACGGTCACGAACTTGACCGCGCGCACGGGATCCTCGGCGGCGGGTTTCGGCGAGCAGCCGGCCAGGAAAATGGCGGGAAGCAGCAGCCATGCGGCACTGCGGACACGGGACGAGAGGACGGCGGAGGCGGTCATGAGACACCCTGGAAAGGACGAACCGGATCATTAATGACCCACTGGTTAGTAATTTAGGGTAAACGTGAAGCACTGTCAATGACCCGCCGGTCACTAGGTTCGTTGGCCCATCTCCACGAGGCGGTTGTCAGGCAGTTCGAAATAGTCCGAAGCGCGCCCCGCGTTGCGCTGCAACCAGCCGAACAGGGCACGCCGGATCGGGTTCATGCCAGGCAGGTTCTCCTCGCCGACCGAGGCGCGCGAGACGAAGTAGGAGGTCTTCATCGAATCGATCGCCAGCGTCTTCTGGTAGGCCAGGATGCGGATGAATTCCGGCACGTCGGGCCGCTCCATGAAACCGTGACGCGCCGTGACCATCCAGATGCCGTCCATCAGTTGCTCTGCCTCGATGCGAATGCGCGCGTCGACGCGCGGCGTGTCGCAAGGCAGCACGCGCAGCACGATCACCTGCTCGTGCAGCACCTGGTTGTGCTTGAGGTTGTGCAGCAGCGCATGCGGCACCGCGGTGGCGTCGGGGTTCAAGAACACCGCGGTGCCGCTCACCCGGTGAGGCATGTGCAGCGCCAGCGACTCGACGAAGGCGCGCAGCGGCAGGCTCTCGGCCGCGGCCGCCTCCAGCCCCAGGCGACGGCCCTTGGCCCAGGTGGTGAACACCACCATCACCACCACGGCAACCGCCAAGGTGAGCCAGCCGCCCTCGGCGACCTTCAGGCTGTTGGCGAGCACGAAGGTCAGGTCGATCACCGCGAAGGCCGCCACGCCAACCACCACCGCCACCTTGTTCCAGCGCCACAGCCCCCAGGCCACGATGCCGGCCAGCAGCGTGGTCGTCACCATCGTGATCGACACCGCGATGCCGTACGCCGCCGACAGCGCGCTCGAGCTGCGGAAGCCCAGCACCAGCAGCAGCACGCCCGCCATCAGCAGCCAGTTCACGGTTGGCACGTAGATCTGCCCAATGGCCGCGCCCGAGGTCTGGATCACCCGCATGCGCGGCAGGTAGCCCATGCGCATCGCGTGTGCCGTGAGCGAGAAGGCGCCAGAAATCACCGCCTGCGAGGCGATCACCGTGGCCATCGCGGCCAGCACCACCATCGGCAGCACGCCCCACGAGGGAAAGAGCCGGAAGAAGGGGTTGTCGATGGCGCCGGGGTTGGCCAGCACCAGCGCGCCCTGCCCGAAGTAGTTCAGCACCAGCCCCGGCAGCGCGATGAACAGCCATGCCAGCCGGATCGGCCGCGCACCGAAGTGCCCCATGTCCGCATACAGCGCCTCGCCGCCCGTGAAGGCCAGGAACACCGCGCCCAGCACCGCCAGCGACTGCGCCCGGTGCTCGACGAGAAAGCCCACGGCCCGCCGAGGATCGAGCGCCGCCAGAACCTGCGGCTGCTGCAGCACCTGCCACAGGCCGGCCGCGGCCAGCACCAGGAACCACAGCAGCATGATCGGCCCGAACACCTTGCCGACCACGCCCGTGCCCTTCTTCTGTACCGCGAACAGCGCGATCAGGATCATGATCGTGATCGGAATCACCGCGCGCTGCAGCACCGGCGCCTGCACCTCCAGCCCCTCCACCGCCGAGAGCACCGAAATGGCCGGCGTGATCAGGCTGTCGCCGTAGAACATGGCCGCGCCCACCAGGCCCAGCATGCCGATCACGTTCCACACCCAGGGCCTGGTCTTCGGTCCGCCCACGGCGCTGCGTGCCAGGGCCTGCAACGCCAGGATGCCGCCCTCGCCGTCGTGATCGGCGCGCAGCACGAACACCACGTATTTCAGCGTCACCACGAACATCAGCCCCCAGAAGATCAGCGAGAGCAGCCCCAGCACCGAGTCGGGCGAGAACGGAATGCCGTGCTCGGGGTTCATCGTTTCCTTGAAGGCATACAGCGGCGAGGTGCCGATGTCACCGAACACGACGCCGAGGGCCGCGATCATGAGCACCGGGCCTTTCGGGTGTGCCGCCTCGCCGTACGCGGAAACCTGGGGCCCGGAAGCCGGAGCGGATGCTTTCATGAAGCGGGGAATTCAAAGTGGCGACGCTGCGAGCATAGTGCCGGAGCATGGCGTCGTCGCTGACAATCGTGGCGTGTCCGCCACTCCCCACCTTGCCGCGCCGCCCGCGCACTACGAGAACTTTCCGGTCGCCTCGTGGCTGTGTCCGCCGCACCTGCGCCCGCCGATCGCCGCCATCTACCACTTCGCGCGCACCGCCGACGACATCGCCGACGAAGGCAATGCCTCACCCGGCGAACGCCTGGCCGATCTGAATGCCTACCGCGAGGAACTCGCCGCCGCCGCCCGGGGCGAGGTGCTGCCCGCGTCGCGCTGGCCACAGGTGTTCGAGCCGCTGGCCCACAGCATCGCCCGATACGGCCTGCCGGAAGACCTGCTCGCCGACCTGCTCAGCGCCTTCATGCAGGACATCGAGAAGACCCGCGATCGCAGTACATACGCCGACCGCGCCGAGCTGCTCGACTACTGCCGCCGCTCCGCCAACCCGATCGGCCGCCTGCTGCTGCATCTCTACGGCGTGCACGACGCGCAGGCGCTCGCGCAGAGCGACGCCATCTGCAGCGCGCTGCAGCTCATCAATTTCTGGCAGGACCCGAGCGTCGACCTGCCGCGCGACCGCTTCTACTTTCCGCTGGCCGATTGCGAGCGGCGCAGCCTGACACGCGAGAACTTCAAGGTTTTTGCACCGCTCGCGAGCGGCCCGCCTCCGCAGGAGGCCATCAACCTGATGGCCATCGTGTCGCACTGGGCGCGCGAACTCATGCAACAGGGCGCCCCCCTCGTGCACCGCCTGCCGGGCCGCGCCGGCTGGGAGCTGCGCCTCGTGGTGCAGGGCGGCCTGCGCATCCTCGACAAGATCGAGGCCCTGGGCTTCGACACCTTCTCGCAGCGCCCCACCATCGGCAAATTCGATGCGCCCGTGCTGCTCTGGAAGGCCATGCGGATGCGGAGACAATTGCGGCCCATGAAAGCAGCGCCTCCCCGATGAATCCCGAGCAATACGTACAAGACAAGGCCGCCGCCTCGGGCAGCAGTTTCTATTACGCCTTCCTGTTCCTTCCCAAGCCGCGCCGCGCCGCGATCACGGCCTTCTATGCGTTCTGCCGCGAGGTCGACGACGTGGTCGACGAGGTCTCCGACCCCGGCGTGGCCGCCACCAAGCTCGCCTGGTGGCGCACCGAGGTCGCCCAGTCGTTCGCAGCAGGCACGCCGCGCCATCCGGTGATGCAGGCGCTGATGCCGCATGCCGCGGCCTACGGCATCGAGGCACGCCAGCTCAACGAAGTGATCGACGGCTGCCAGATGGACCTGGAGCAGACCCGGTATCTCGACTTTCCCGGCCTTGCGCGCTACTGCCACCTGGTGGCCGGCGTGGTCGGCGAAGTCGCGGCGCGCATCTTCGGCCAGACCGATCCGCAGACCACCGCCTACGCCCACAAGCTCGGCCTGGCGCTGCAGCTCACCAACATCCTGCGCGACGTGGGCGAAGACACCCTGCGCGGACGCATCTACCTGCCGGTGAACGAGTTGCAGAAGTTCGACGTGAAGGCGCACGAGATCCTCAACCGCGTGCACTCCGATCGCTTCATCGCGCTGATGAAGTTCCAGTCCGAGCGCGCCCACGCGGCGTACGACGAAGCGCTCGCACTGCTCCCGCTGGCCGATCGCCGCGCGCAGAAGCCCGGGCTGATGATGGCCAGCATCTACCGCACCTTGCTGCGCGAGATCGAGCGCGACAACTTCCAGGTGCTGAACCAGCGGGTGAGCCTGACGCCGGTGCGCAAGTTCTGGCTGGCGTGGAAGGTCCAGGCTTTGGGACGCATCTGAGCTTGAAGAAGAAAACCGCCGTCATCGGCGCCGGCTGGGCCGGCCTCGCCTGCGCGGTGGAAGCCACGCGGCTCGGCCATGCCGTCACGCTGTTCGAGGCGGCGCACATGCCGGGCGGCCGGGCGCGGCGGGTCGACAACATGCACGGGCTGGCGCTGGACAACGGCCAGCACATCCTGATCGGTGCGTACACCGCCACGCTGCAGCTGATGCGCGATGTGGGCGTGGATGTCGAAGGCGCGCTGCTGCGCATGCCTCTCTCGCTGCGCTTCGCCGATGGCGGCGGGCTCAAGCTGCCGCGGCTGCCCGCGCCGCTCGACCTGCTGGCCGGCATCTTCACGGCGCGCGGCTGGACATGGCGCGACAAGTCTTCGCTGCTGCGCACCGCAATCCGGTGGCGGCTTGCAGGCTTTCGCTGCGCCAGCAGTACCACGGTCGCCGACTTGTGCGCAGGCCTCACGCCGCGCGTGATGCAGGAATTGATCGAACCGCTGTGCGTTTCTGCATTGAACACGCCCGTTGCGCAATCGAGCGGGGAAGTGTTCCTGCGCGTGCTGAACGACGCCCTGTTCAGCGGCAGCGGCGGCGCCGACCTGCTGCTGCCATGCGCCGACCTCGGCGCCCTGATGCCCGATGCCGCCATCCAATGGCTCATGAAGCACGGCGCAGCGGTGCGCATCGGCGCCCGTGTGCGTGCCATCGCGCCGGATGCCGGACCGTGGCGCGTCGACGACGAGCTCTTCGACAAGGTCGTGCTGGCTTGCGCGCCATGGGATGCTGCGCGGCTGGTCCGCACATCCGGACTGCCGGCCGAGCGCTGGTGCGGAACCACCGAAGCCCTGCGCTTCGAGGCCATCGCCACGGTCTATGTACGCGGCGCGACGCCGCTCGCCGAACCAATGCTCGCGCTGCGCAGCGATCCGGCCAGCGCACCGGCCCAATTCGCGTTCGACCGGGGCCAGCTCAGCGGCCTGCCCGGAGTGCTTGCCATGGTCGTAAGTGCCAACGAAACGCCGCGCGAGGCGCTGGAAGAACAGGTGATCGCGCAAGCGCTCGCGCAGTTGGGCCAGACGAAGCTGCAGCTCGTGCAGACCGTGGTCGAGAAGCGCGCCACATTCGCCTGCACCCCGGGGCTGTCGCGGCCGCCGATGGACATCGCCCTCGGCCTGCGAGCCTGCGGCGACTACATCGAAGGTCCCTACCCTGCCACGCTGGAGGGCGCGGTGCTCAGCGGGCTGGCGGCGGCGAAGGCATTGAACGCATGACGACCGAACTGCGCTATCTCGATTTCGACTACAGCGAAGACACCGAAGGCCACGGCACCTTCGACGCGATGGCGTCGACCACGCCGGACAAGACACCCGAGGTGCGAGCTGAAATCGCGCAGGTGCTCGATTGGGCCGAAGCCACGTTTCCCCATGCGCGCGGCGCCCTCGATGAAGGCGCGACCTGGGACTACGACCTGCAGCAGACGCACGAGGACAACCCGCGCTTCGACACCCTCACCCTCTCGCTGAGTGGCACCGCCGATTTCTGCGCCGCGCTGCGCGAGCAGTTCGCGCTGGGCTGAAAAAGATCAGGCCGCCTTGTTGCGCAAGCGCAGCAGGCTCAGCCCCAGCAGCACGAACGCCCCGCCCGACACCTTGTTGAAAACCCGCGTGCGGCGCGGGTCCGACAGCTGCTTGCGCAGCAGGCGCGCCAGCAGCACATAGAACGCATGCGACAGCACCGAGGCCGTCGCGAAGGTGGTCGTCAGCACCGCGAACTGCATGGCGAGCGGTGCATCCTGCGTCAGGAACTGCGGAAACAGCGCCGAGAAGAAAAGAATGCCCTTCGGGTTCGTGAGCGCCACCGTCAGGCCGTGCCCGAACAGCCGCCAACTGGAACGCGGCGAACCCTCGGCCGACGAGCCCTGCAGGTCGGCGAACACGCTGCCCTGGCTGCGCCACTGCTTGATGCCCAGATAGATCAGGTAGGCCGCGCCGGCCACCTTCAGCACCATGAACGCATTGGCGGAGGTCGAGAGCACCACGCCCAGCCCGGCCATTGCCGCGGCGGAGACCATGAACAGCCCCATCGCGTTGCCGAGCGAACTGATCATCGCGCGGCGCGGACCCACGCTCATCGAATTCGAGACGGCGAGCAGCACGGCCGGACCCGGCGTGAACGCTACGAGCAAGGTCACGCCGCAGAAGAGGAGCCAGTTGGAGAAATGCATGTGGGGTTTTCCTGGCCGGAGCACAGCCGCAAGAGGTCGAGGCGCAAACTATAGTCAGGCCCATGAATCGCTGCAGACGCGGCGGCAATACCCCCTTCACAGCCGGAACAACATCCATGGTCACCTGCTACCTGCGCTACATCGTCGACCCCTACAAGCTCAAGGAGTTCGAGCACTACGGCAGGCTCTGGCTTCCACTGGTCGAGAAGTTCGGCGGCCAGCACCACGGCTACTTCCTGCCCTCCGAAGGGGCGAACGACGTGGCCCTGGCGATGTTCAGCTTTCCGAGCCTGGCCGCGTACGAGAAATACCGCGCCGACTCGATACAGGACCCCGAATGCCAGGCCGCGTTCAAGTACGCGCAGGACACGCGCTGCTTTCTCAGCTACGAGCGCAGCTTCTTCCGACCGGTCTTCAAATAGCGCTCAGCCGCCCAGCGCCATGCACAGCGCGTGCAGGTTCGGCACGATCAGCTGCGGCCGCGCGCCGTGCACCCAGGGCCGCTCGTCGCGCACCAGCCAAGCCGCCTGCATGCCGGCATTGAGCGCGCCCACCACGTCGAGCTCGGCGTCGTCGCCGACGTGCAGCACGTCTTTCGGCAACAGGCCGACCGAAGCCGCGGCGGCGCGGAAGATCGGCGCGTGCGGCTTGCCGCTGCCGAAGGCGCGTGCATTGAAGGCGGTGCGAAACCAGCGGCCGACGCCGGTCTTGTGGATGTCTGCATTGCCATTCGAGACCGCGACCAGCGGATAGCGCTCGCTGAGCCACTTCAGCGCGGGCAGCGCGTCGTCGTACAGCGTCACGCGCTGGCGCTCCGCGAAGAAGGCGTCGAAGGCCGGGTCGGCCAGCGCCGGGTCTTCGCCAGCCCGCGTGAGCGCGGTGCGGATCGACTCGCGGCGCAATGCGCTCAGGTCATGCGCGAGGTCGGAGCGCTCCTTGGCTGTGGCTTCGCGCAGCTCTCGCAGGATGCCGGGCGTCATCAGCAGCGAAGCCGTCTTTGGCGCCTCGCGCAGCAGCCATGCGTGCAGCACGGCCTCGGCGCGTTCAATGGTCGGCCAGATCGGCCACAGGGTGTCGTCGAGGTCGAGAGAGATCGCCGAGATGCGCTTGAGATCGAGGAGCGCGGCGCCCGCAGGCACCGGGGAAGCGGAAGTCATGCCCGAGAATATCGCATGCCTTCGATCCACGAGAACGCCTCCTCGAGTACCCCGCGCACCGCTGTGCTCTGGTGCAACCTGGGTTCACCCGACGCGCCCACCGCAGCCGCCGTTCGACCCTATCTCGCCGACTTCCTGGGCGACCCGCGCGTGGTCGAAATCCCGAGGGCGATCTGGGCACTGATCCTGCACGGCATCATCCTGCGCACACGCCCGGCGAAGTCGGCCGCCAAGTACGCGAGCATCTGGACGCCCGAGGGTTCCCCCTTGAAAGTGTTCACGCAGAAGCAGGCCACGCTGCTGGCCGGCTGGCTCGGCGAGCGCGGCCACCGCGTGACGGTGCGCGACGCGATGCGCTATGCCAACCCGTCCATCGCTTCCCGCCTCGACGCGCTGCAGGCCGAAGGCGCCACGCGCGTGCTGGTGCTGCAGGCCTACCCGCAATACTCGGCCACCACCACGGCCAGCGTGATCGACGCGGTGAACGACTGGAGCCGCAGGCAGCGCCGCCTGCCGGAGTTCCGCTTCGTCAACGACTACTACGACGACCCGGCCTACATCGAAGCGCTGGCGCAAGGCATCGAGAAGCACTGGAAGGCCGAAGGCCGCGGCGAAGTGCTGCTGATGAGCTTCCACGGCATTCCCGCGCGCAACATCGCGCTGGGCGATCCGTACCAGTCGCAGTGCCTCGAGACCGCTCGCCTGCTCGCGGCGCGGCTAGGCCTCACGGCCGCCCAGCACCGCGTCACCTTCCAGTCGCGCTTCGGCCGTGCCAAGTGGCTCGAGCCCTACACCGAGCCCACGCTGCGCGAACTCGGTGCCTCCGGCATCAAGCGGGTCGACGTGGTGTGCCCGGGGTTCCCAGCCGACTGCCTGGAGACGCTCGAAGAAATCGCCATGGAAGGCCGCGAGGCTTTCATGCACGCGGGCGGCCAGGCCTTCAGCTACATCCCCTGCCTCAACGACAGCCCGGCATGGATCACCGCGCTCGCGGACATCGCCGAACGCAACCTGGCGGGCTGGCCCACGCAACGGACATCCGTCACGGCATGAAGCGCATCGTCTCGTCGCCGGAATGACCAAGCGCGCTCAACCCGCCGGCCTGCGCGCCAGCAACACCTCGATGGCGGCCTCCATCTCGGCGTACTCCCCTTCGCCGAAGTGCTGCCGCATCACCTGCCCCTTGCCGTCGACCAGATAGAACGCTGGCCAGTACTGGTTGTTGTAGGCCCTCCAGGTGGTGAAGCTGTTGTCCTGCGCCACCGGGTAGCGGATGTTGAAGCGCTCGATCGCGTCCTGCACGTTGCGCGTCGATTTTTCATACGCGAACTCGGGCGAATGCACGCCCACCACCACGAAGCCCTGGTCCTTGTACTTCTCGTACCAGCGCACCACGTGCGGCAGCGTGCGGATGCAGTTGATGCAGGAGTAGGTCCAGAAATCGACAAGCACCACCTTGCCGGCCAGCCCCTGCAGCGTGAGCGGTTCCGAGTTGAGCCACTTGTCGATGCCCGCGAACTCGGGCGCCTTGCCGTAGTCTCGCAGGCCCGGCGACGCGGCCAGTGCGCTGCGCGCCGGCCACCCGCCGCCTGCTGCCGTGACAAGCGCCGAGGCCCCCACGGCGAACCCCGAGAACGCCCTTCTGGACACCATGCTCTTCATGATCGCAACCTTGTTCGTGTCAGACCGACAGCGGTCAGGCGCGATTGTTTGCGGCGCACGCGCTGCGTGCGCATGTGTCACGGCAATTTGAAGTTTGTCCCGGCGCCGTGAAGGCGCCCGGTCTTCAGAACTTGCCCAGATAGTCCATCTTGCCGATCGGCATGCCCTTGTGGCGCAGCACGTCGTAGGCCGTGGTCACGTGGAAGAAGAAGTTGGGCAGCGCGAACTGCAGCAGGTAGCGCTGCGCGGTGAAATGCGCCTCGCCCTCGCGGGCCTTGATGGTCACGAGCCGCTCTTCCTGGCCGTCGATCAGCGCCCGGTCCAGGCCCGCGAGGAAGTCTTGCGTCTTCGCGATGCGCGCCACCAGGTCGTCCCAGGTCTTTTCCTCATCGGGAAAGCTCGGCGCGGTGATGCCCGCGATACGGGCCATACCCAGCTTCGACGCGTCGCTCGCGCGCTGGATCTGGCCGGCCAGCGTGAGCATGTCGGGCGCGAGGCGCGCCTCGACCAGCGTGGCCGGATCGATGCCGTTGGCCTTGGCATGCGCCAGACTCTTGTCGAGAAAATGGGTGAGTTGTCCGAGTCCGCGGATGAAGACGGGCACGGACAGGTCGTACATCGAGAGCGCCATGGTGTTCGAGGCCTTGTGGTTGGAATCGGCGGCGATTGTCACGCCGCCCGAGCCTCAGGATCCGGCCGCGCGAATAAACCCTTCGATCAGCTCCAGTTGTTCCGGCACGTTGAGCGCGGGCGCGTGGCCGCAGCCCTGGATTTCGACCACCTTCAGCAACCCGGCGGCGCCCGGCCCTCGCTGCTGCATCTGCTGCGTCACCTCGGGCAGCACGAGGTCCGACTCCGCACCGCGCAGGCACAGCACCGGCACCTCGATGGTGTCGTAGTGCGGCCAGATCTGGTAGTCGTTGTCGTGCGCGCTGAACTGGCGGACCATGGCCGGGTCGTAGTGCGGCGTGACGCGGCCGTCGGCCAGCCGGCGCGTGGAGCTTTCGGTCAGGCGCCTCCACTGCGCATCGCTGAGCCAGCCATAGGGCTTGTAGACCGTGCGGAAGAAGGCCTCCAGCTCGGCCACCGTATCGAACGACGGCGGCTCGCCCGCATAGGCGCGGATGCGCTCGATGGCCGGCTGGGCCAGCTCGGGCGCGTTGTCGTTGAGCACCAGGCTCGCGATGCGCGCCTTCATGCGCGGCTCGAACAGGCCTGACGCGCAGACCGTGCCGATGGCGCCGCCCATCGAGGTGCCGACCCAATGCACACGCCCGAGCTGCAGTTCGTCGCACAGCGCATTGGCGATGCGCGCATAGAACGAGAGTTTGTATTCCTCGTCGGGCAGCGGGCTCCACTGACTCAGGCCGCGGCCGATGGTGTCGGGACAGATCACGCGGAAGCCGCGCGAGGCGAAGTGCTGCGCCAGCTCGTCCATGTCGCGGCAGGTGCGCGCCAGGCCGTGCCATGCGATGACCACTGGCGCCTCCGGCGCGCCCCAGTCGAGCCAGTGGATTTCGCGGCCCGCGAGCTGGGCGTAGCGGGAAAGTGGCAAGTTCATTTTTGTGATTCCCTTTCAGGCGTGCCGCGGAACCGGCTTTGCCGGGCCGCTGGCACGGCCCCCTGCAAGGGGGTGGGAGTAGCGACACGAAGTGCGCGAAGCCTGGGGGTGAGCTTCATTTGACCGCCCTCGCACGCAGTTTTCCGACGATGCCGGTGGGGAAGTAATAGACGGACAGCACGAAAAGCACGCCCAGCCACAGAAGCCATCGGTCGGGCGACAGCAGCGCGGCCAGCCAGGGCAAGCCGCTCGCCGCCTCGCTGGCTATGCGCAGCAGGTCCTGCAGGTAGCTCTGCGCCACCACGAACAGCACCGCGCCAATGGCCGCGCCGTAGATGGTGCCCATGCCGCCGATCACCACGATCAGCAGCACATCGATCATGATCTCGAAGCTCAGCGAGGTGTCGGGCCCGTTGTAGCGCAGCCAGACCGCGAGCATCGCGCCGGCCAGCGTGGCGAACAGCGCCGACAGCACGGCGGCCGTGGTGCGGTACACCACCACACGGTAGCCGATGGCCTCCGCGCGGAACTCGTTCTCGCGGATAGCCTGCAGCACGCGGCCGAAGGGCGAGTTCACGATGCGCAGCAGCGCGAGCACCAGCACCACCGCCGCCACGAACAGCAGGTAGTAGCACAGCAGCCGGCCGTCGAGCGAGACGCCGAGGAAAGGCTCTTCCGCGAACTCGAAGCTCGGCGAGATCAGTTCGGGCAGCTTGAAGGTCAGGCCGTCCTCGCCGCCGGTGAAGTCGGAAAGCTGCGAAGCCAGCGTCTGGAAGGCCGAGGCCACGGCCAGCGTGATCATCGCGAAGAAGATCGCGCGCACCCGCAGCGAGAACAGGCCGATGGCGAACGAGAGCAGCAGCGAGATCGCGAGCGAGGCGCCCAGCCCCACCAGCACCCCGCCCCAGTTGGGCCCGAGCCGCGTCGCCGAGATCGCGATGCCGTACGCCCCGATGCCGAAGAACATCGTGTGCGCGAAGCTCACGATGCCGGTGTAGCCCAGCAGCAGGTCGAAGCTCGCGACCAGCACCACGAACACCAGGATCTTGGCCGCGACGCTGAGCGCCTTCACGCCCGGGAAGATGAACGGCGCAAAAGCGAGCGCAATGAACAACGCGACCAGCAGCAGCGCGAGCAAGCGGCTGCGCGGCATGTCATTGGAGAGAAGTCGTTTCAGGAACATTGACGTCTTCTTTCTCAGCGATTTGCCACGGGATACACGCCCTGCGGACGCCACAGCAGCACCGCGACCATCAGGAAGATGCTCGCGAACTGCGTGAGCGTGGGCAGCAGGAAGCCGATGTAGTTGGTCATGAGCCCCACCAGCAGCGCACCGATCAGCGCCCCGCCGGTCGAACCCAGCCCGCCGATGATGATCACGATGAAGATCAGCACGTTGACCTGCGCGCCCATCTGCGGCACGAGATTCTGCTGGAACAGGCCCCACATCACACCGCCCAGTCCGGCCAGCGCACTGCCCACCACGAACACGCCGACGAAGAGCCGCCCGATGCGGTAGCCCAGCGACTCGACCATCTCGCGGTCCTGCACGCCGGCGCGAATGAGCAGGCCGATCTTGGTGCGCCCCAGCGTCCATGCCAGCACGCCGAACACGACCACGCCCACGGCCACCGCGAGCAGCCGGTACTTGCTGATGGCCGCGTCGCCGACCAGCAGCGAGCCGCGCAGCGCATCGGGCAAGGGCAGCGGCACCTGCCCCGGGCCCCAGATCACCTTGATGAGCTCTTCGCCGATGATCATGCCGCCCATGGTGATGAGGATCTGTTTCAGGTGCTGGCCGTACACGGGCCGCACGATGAAGCGCTCGAAGGCAAGGCCCACGGCACCGGCCACCGCCATCGCGACCAGCATCGCGGGGAACACGGCCACGAGGTTTCGCCACAGCTCGCCCGAGCCGGTCCAGTCGCCCATCAGGCCGAGCACGCTGCTGGCCACGAAGGCGCCGAGCGCGATGAACACACCGTGGCCGAAGTTCAGCACATCCATCAGGCCGAACACGAGCGTGAGGCCCGAGGCGATGATGAAGATGATCATGCCCATCGCCAGACCCGCGACCGTGAGCGTGAGCCAGGTGGAGAAGGAACCGGTGAGGGGCAGCGCGGCCAACGCGAGCACCGGCGCGAGCAGCAGCGGTTTCCAGTCGAAGTCGATCTTCGTCATGCGCGCGCTCCCTCGTGCTCCTTCCCCCTCTGGGGGAAGGCTGGGATGGGGG
>NZ_JBGLYU010000148.1:0-217 GCF_047304235.1 Variovorax sp. Varisp36 | reverse complement strand
CAGCTGTGCGCCCTTGGGACGGCCGGTGGAGCCGGAGGTGTAGATGACGTAGGCGAGGTTCTCGCCGTGCAGGTCGATATCGGGGTTGGTGTCGGGTTCCGCACTAACGTCGAGGGTGTCGAGCGCCAGCACCTGCAGCGCCTCGGTGCCCGGCATCTGCAGGTGGCTCTGCGTGAGCAGCAGCGCGATGCCGCTGTCGCGGACCATGTACGTCAGC
>NZ_JBGLYU010000147.1:0-218 GCF_047304235.1 Variovorax sp. Varisp36 | reverse complement strand
GCGAAGGTGGTCGGCCCGGCCGGCGAAGAAATCTGGACCGACCGATACGGCCGCATCAAGGTCCAGTTCCACTGGGAGCGCATCGGCGAGGACAACGAGCACGCCAGCTGCTGGGTACGCGTGTCGACGGCCTGGGCGGGTTCGACCTTCGGCATGGCCGCGCTGCCACGCATCGGGCAGGAGGTCATCGTCGACTTCCTCAATGGCGATCCGGACTG
>NZ_JBGLYU010000146.1:0-228 GCF_047304235.1 Variovorax sp. Varisp36 | reverse complement strand
CTGGGGCACATCGCGCGCATCGAGGACGTGGCAGGCCGCAAGGACGACCGGGGCCAGGGCTTCGAACTGCGCACCGACGGGCACGGCGCGGTGCGCGCCGCGAACGGCCTGCTGCTGAGCACCGAGGCTCGCGCGAACGCCCAGGCCCACATCGCGGACATGCGCGAGACCACCGCCAGGCTCACCCAGGCACGTGATCTGCACGAAGGATTGAGTCAGGCTGCGCAG
>NZ_JBGLYU010000145.1:0-230 GCF_047304235.1 Variovorax sp. Varisp36 | reverse complement strand
GTATGGCGTAGCCGCCCCGCCCCCCCAAGACCAAGCACAGCGGGGGCGTGGTGTATTCCGGCGCCGCCACCCGCCCCCACCCGGTGTCCCCGGGCCACCCCCCCCGGCCCGGTTTTGGGGCCCCTATAATTGCACCCCGGCAACCGGGGGCGCCCGCGGTTTAAAACCCCGGGGGGGGGCCTGGGCCCCCGGGGGCCCCTTCCGGGGGCCGGGGGGGCTTGAGCCAGTGC
>NZ_JBGLYU010000144.1:0-230 GCF_047304235.1 Variovorax sp. Varisp36 | reverse complement strand
GTGTAGATCTCGGTGGTCGCCGTATCAATAAAAAAAGCGCCCGAGCAGTCCGGCGGGGTCGTGGAGGGGTGGTGGGTGGGGTGGGGTCGGGGCGGCGGCGGGGCGCGGGGGCTCGGCGGGGGGGGGGCGGGGGTGGGGGGGGGGGCGGCCGCGGCCGACGCGCCAGAGAAGGGCCGCCGCGGGGGGCGCCCCCCCCCCCCCACCCGGCGCGCGCCGCCGCGCGGCGCGCG
>NZ_JBGLYU010000143.1:0-230 GCF_047304235.1 Variovorax sp. Varisp36 | reverse complement strand
ACGTCGACCAGCGGCGTCATGTTGATCTCGTTCATCACCTCATAGGGTTCCTCTTGTGTACCGAAGGACATGGCACAAAGCCCTTCTTGAGCGGAACAACGACGGCCTCGCTGCCGCTTTGAACGCGGGCGCCGGTCACGAAGAATGCATGCAGGTCGAGCGAGAAGGCGTTGAGCTTGGTCAGCACGAACTTCTTGCCGCGCACCAGGGCGTTGTAGCCCAGCACCGCG
>NZ_JBGLYU010000142.1:0-234 GCF_047304235.1 Variovorax sp. Varisp36 | reverse complement strand
CTTCAATCGCCTCGTTCATCAGCACCGCAGTGCGGGCCAGCGCTTCAGGCTGAAGATCGGGCCTGCGCAGCAGAAGGTTATGGATCCATTCATCTTGGATCATGCGGGTCCAACGTGCTTGATAGATGCCGGCGGAGGCCAGGCTGAGCAGCAGATCGCGTAGTGGAGCGGGGTAAGCACGTAGGCGTCCAGCACCGCTACATATCGATTCGTTGCCATCAATACCCCATATTC
>NZ_JBGLYU010000141.1:0-236 GCF_047304235.1 Variovorax sp. Varisp36 | reverse complement strand
CGGCCGTTTTTTGGGGCCCCCCCCCCCCCACAAAAGGGGCGTAAAAGGCGCCAAAAAAAAAAAATAACACCCCCACCACCCCCCCCCCCCCCACAAAAACCCCCAAACAACCCCCCCCCCACCCCCCCCCCCAAGGCCGGCCGGGGAGCAAGGAAAAAAACCAAAAAAAAAAAAACACCCAAAACCCCCCCACACCCACCACACCAACAAACACAACGAAATAGAGAAAAAAAATA
>NZ_JBGLYU010000140.1:0-236 GCF_047304235.1 Variovorax sp. Varisp36 | reverse complement strand
ACCGAGAGCGAACCGGTTTCGATGAGCCGCGAGACCTCTTTCGACCGCGACCTGCACGCCGTGCGCGACCGCGCCGAGCTGGGCTCGATCTTCACCCACCTGTGCGAGAAGCTGGCCGAAGATCTGCAGCGCATGGGTTACGTGGGCAAGACCATCGGCATCAAGCTGCGCTACGACGATTTCAAGTTCGCCACGCGCGACCAGACCATCGAGCGCTTCACGTCCGACGCGAAGAC
>NZ_JBGLYU010000139.1:0-236 GCF_047304235.1 Variovorax sp. Varisp36 | reverse complement strand
AACCGGGGCCGTTCTTGCTGACAAAGCCTGGTCGTTCAGTACATGCCCAGGCCACCCAAAAAATGATTCGCGATGAAGAAGTGGTCTACGTAGATGCGCTCCTGCATGTCGAGGAACTCGGCGATGGGCACCCAGCGCACCACGGCCGCATCGTCGACCGCGCGCACCTCCGACACGCCAGTCCACAGGTTGAGCGCCAGCACGAATAAGAAGCCAAGCGTGATGGTGCCCCCGCC
>NZ_JBGLYU010000013.1:0-121376 GCF_047304235.1 Variovorax sp. Varisp36 | reverse complement strand
GTGCGGCAGTGATCGCCTGCTTGTTGCGCGGCTTGGCAGCGGGCTTGGCGCGCGGGGAGGGCATCTACGGACTTTCGAAACAAGGCCCACATTGTAGAATCGTGAGGTTTTGCGCCATAAATTCGAAGCCCCCGATATGAAGTTGTTTGCCAATATTCTGCTTGCAGCCCTCGTGGGCATCGCATCCAGCGCGAGTTTTGCAGCCGATGAACACGCGGCTGCTCCGAGTGCGGCGGCCCCGGCGCCTGCCAAACCCGACCCCGCCAAGGGGGACACGGTATTCAACGCAACGCCGGCCAACAGCCAGAGCTGTGCTTCGTGCCACAACGCGGACGGCAACTCCGCCATTGCGGCCAACCCGAAGCTGGCGCAGCAACATCCCGAATACATCCTCAAGCAGCTGCAGGACTTCAAGTCCGGCAAGCGCAAGAGCGCGATCATGAAGCCGCTGGCTTCGGCTCTGTCCGAAGAGGACATGCGCAACATCGCCTGGTTCGTCGGCTCGAAGAAGGTCAAGCCGGGCTTCTCGAAGGACAAGGACACGATTGCCCTGGGCGAGAAGATCTACCGCGGCGGCATCGGCGAGCGCCAGGTCCCGGCCTGCGCCGGCTGCCACAGCCCGAACGGCGCCGGCATCCCCGCCCAGTACCCGCGCCTGGGCGGCCAGAACGCCGATTACACCGTGGCCCAGCTCACGGCCTTCCGCGACAACGTGCGCCTGAACAGCGTTCCCATGACCGGCGTCGCCGCCAAGCTCAACGACAGGGAAATCAAGGCCGTCGCCGACTACATTGCCGGTTTGCGTTGATGATGGCGCTCCCTGGAGCGTGAACCAGCCGCCGAAAACAACCCCAAACAAAAGGCGGGCCGATCCAGCAGGATGGCCCGCCTTTTTGCTTTTTTCCTCTCTTTCCTTACTGTCGTCCGATGTCCGTCTCCACCCATGGCCTTCGCGTTCATCGCGGCCCGCAGATGCTTCGCGCTGCGGTGGAGCTGTTTTCGTCGATGCGCTTCGCGATCGCGCTGCTCACCATCATCTGCATCGCGTCGATCATCGGCACCGTGCTCAAGCAGCATGAGCCGATCAACAACTACATCAACCAGTTCGGGCCGTTCTGGGCCGAACTGTTCCGCGCGGCCAGGCTCGACTCGATCTACAGCGCCTGGTGGTTCCTGCTGATCCTGCTGTTCCTCGTGATCAGCACCACGCTGTGCATTGCGCGCAACACGCCGCGCATCATGGTCGACCTCAAGACCTTCAAGGAAGACATCCGCGCGCAGAGCCTCAAGGCCTTCGGCCAGCGCGCCGAGAACCGGCTCGGCGAAACGCCCGAAGCGGCGGCCAACCGCATCGGCCAGTTGCTGGTGAGCGGTGGCTGGAAGGTCAAGCTGCAACGGCGCGACGCCACCAGCGGCAGCCGGCCGACTGCCGCCGGCTGGATGGTCGCCGCGCGCGCCGGCGGTGCCCACAAGCTGGGCTACATCGCGGCGCACAGCGCCATCGTGCTGGTGTGCATCGGCGGCCTGCTCGACGGCGACCTGGTGGTGCGCGCGCAGACCTGGTTCAACGGCAAGAGCGTGTTCACCGGCGGCGGCATGATCGCCGACGTGGCGCCGGAGCACCGCCTCTCGGCCGCCAACCCGACCTTCCGCGGCAACATCCTCGTGCCCGAAGGCGGGCAGGGCAGCGTGGCCATCCTGAACCAGTCTGACGGCGTGCTGCTGCAGGAGCTGCCGTTCTCCATCGAGTTGAAGAAGTTCATCGTCGACTACTACTCGACCGGCATGCCCAAGCTGTTCGCGAGCGAGGTGGTGCTGCACGACCGCGAGACCGGCGCGCAGGTGCCGGCGCGCATCGAGGTCAACCATCCGGCCAGCTACAAGGGCGTGGAGATCTACCAGTCGAGCTTCGACGACGGCGGCTCCAGGGTGAAGCTCAAGGCGGTACCGATGGCGGCCGCGGCCAAGCCCTTCGAGGTGGAGGGCATCATCGGCGGCCCGAGCACCGAGATCACCAACGGCCGCGACAAGCTCACGCTCGAGTTCGCCGCACTGCGCGTGATCAACGTCGAGAACTTTGCCGATGGCGGCGCCATGGGCAGCGGTGCCGACGTGCGCAAGGTCGACCTGCGCCACGACATCGAGTCGCGCCTGGGCGCCGCCAACAAGACCAACAAGCCGAAGGTGCTGCGCAACATCGGCCCGAGCATCGGCTACAAGCTGCGCGACGCCGCCGGCCAGGCGCGCGAGTACCAGAACTACATGGTGCCGGTCGACACCGGCGACGGCCAGCCGGTGTTCCTGCTGGGGATGCGCGAGAAGCCCGAGGATCCGTTCCGCTACTTGCGCGTGCCCGCCGACGAACAGGGCTCGATGGACGGCTTTGTGCGCATGCGCGCCGCGCTCGGCGATGCCGACACCCGCGCCCGTGCCATTGAGCGCTACATCGCGAAGGCCACCGACCCCAAGCGCCCGGAGATGGCCGAGCAACTGCGCGTATCGGCCACGCGCGCGCTGGCGCTGTTCGCGGGCACCGAGCGCGCCAAGGCCGACGCCACCACGGCGGGGGGCTGGCAGGCGATTGCCGAGTTCATGGAGGTCAACGTGCCCGAGGCCGAGCGCGAGCGCGCCGGCGGCGTGCTGGTGCGCATCCTCAACGACGTGCTGTTCGAGGTGCTCAACCTGGGCCGCGAAGGCGCCGGCCTTGCCGCGCTGCCGAACGACCAGAAATCGCAGGCCTACCTGACCCAGGCGGTGCTGGCCATCAGCGACGCACATTTCTACCCGGCCCCGGTCGCGATGATGATGACCGACTTCACCCAGGTGCAGGCCAGCGTGTTCCAGGTGGCGCGTGCCCCTGGCAAGAACGTCGTCTATCTGGGCTGCCTGTTGCTGATCGTCGGGATTTTTGCCATGCTGTATGTGCGCGAGCGCCGCCTCTGGGTGTGGCTGACGCCCGACGGCACGGCTGCCGAAGGCCAGACATCCGGGACAGCGGCCACGATGGCGTTCTCGGTCAATCGCAAGACCATCGACAGCGACCGCGAATTCGAGCACCTCAAGCACAAGCTGCTCGCCCTGAGCAAGACAGAAGCACAGACACGATGAACACCACGACCCTCACGCTCAATGAAAGCTGGCTTTCGCGCCGCAACCCGTTCGACTGGGTGTTCGCGGCGCTGGTCCTGGCCGGTGGGCTGTTTGCGTTCACGCGGTACGCGGGGTCGATGGACTACTACGAGAAGCCGATCCTGGCCGCTGCCGTGATCGCGATGATCGCCATCGGCTGGTTCTGGCGGCCGCTGCGGGTGCTGGCCATCGTCGTGGCTGCGGCGTCGCTGCTGGCCATCAGTTCGTACCAGGGCGAGCTGGCGCGCGCCGACACGGTGTTCTGGCTCAAGTATTTCCTGTCGAGCCAGTCGGCCATCCTCTGGATGAGCGTGCTGTTCTTCATGAGCACGCTGTTCTACTGGCTCGGCTTTTTCGGCGGCAAGCAGTCGGACACCTTCGACATGATCGGCTCGCGGCTGGCCTGGGCGGCCGTGACGATGGCGCTGATCGGCACCATGGTGCGCTGGTACGAAAGCCACCAGCTCGGCCCGGACATCGGCCACATCCCGGTCAGCAACCTGTACGAAGTGTTCGTGCTGTTCTGCTGGCTCACGGCCGCGTTCTATCTCTACTTCGAAGAGCGCTACAAGACGCGCGCGCTCGGCGCCTTCGTGATGCTGGTGGTCAGCGCGGCGGTCGGCTTCCTGCTCTGGTACACGATCGTGCGCGAGGCGCACGAAATCCAGCCGCTGGTGCCAGCCCTGCAGAGCTGGTGGATGAAGCTGCACGTGCCCGCCAACTTCATCGGCTATGGCACCTTCTCGCTCGCGGCCATGGTGGCCTTCGCCTACCTCATCAAGGAGCAGGCCGACGAAAAGCGCTGGTACAAGCTCACGCCGATCTGGCTGCTGGGCGTGGCGCTGTGCTTCGTGCCGGTGGCGTTCCGCCAGCGCGTGCAGGAAGCCGGCGGCAGCTACTGGGTGGTCTATGCGGGTATTTCCGCGCTGATCGCGGCCGGCATCCTCCTGGGACGCAAGCGCATCGCGGCGCGGCTGCCGGCCAACGAAGTGCTCGACGACGTCATGTACAAGTCGATCACCGTCGGCTTCGCCTTCTTCACCATCGCTACTGTGCTCGGCGCCCTGTGGGCCGCCGACGCCTGGGGCGGCTACTGGAGCTGGGACCCGAAGGAAACCTGGGCGCTGATCGTCTGGCTCAACTACGCGGCCTGGCTGCACATGCGGCTGGTAAAGGGCCTGCGCGGCACCGTGGCGGCGTGGTGGGCGCTGGGTGGACTGGCGGTCACCACCTTCGCCTTCCTCGGCGTGAACATGTTCCTGAGCGGGCTGCACAGCTACGGCACCCTGTAGGCACGGGCCTGCGGTCTTTCGCGAAGAATTGAAACCGCGCGCCGCTGCGGCGCGTAACCAAATCGGGACTGCTCACGAACTACCCTGAGCACAACGATTCACGCGAAAGGCCTGCCATGTCGTTCCAATCCCGACCGATCCGTCGCAGCAACAGCGACAACGGCTTCATCCACCCGCTGTCGAGCGAGATCACGCCGCGTGCCGCCTACGAAGGCCGGCGCGACCTGCTCAAGCTCATGGCGGGCGGCGCGGCGGGTGCGGCGCTGGCCGGCTTCGCCTCGCGCGAAGCCTGGGCCCAGGCCGAGCGGCCCAACAAGCTCGCGCCGCTGCCAGGTGGCAAGTCGGCCGTGCCGGGGGCCATGTCGATGGACAAGCTCACAGACTACAAAGACGTCTCGAGCTACAACAACTTCTACGAGTTCGGCACCGACAAGGCCGACCCGGCCAAGAACGCCGGCATGCTGAAGACGCGGCCGTGGACCGTGGAGGTCGAAGGCCTGGTCAAGAAGCCGGGCAAATTCGGCATCGAAGACCTGCTCAAGCTCAGCGCGCAGGAAGAGCGCATCTACCGCCTGCGCTGTGTCGAAGGCTGGTCGATGGTCATCCCGTGGGTCGGCTATTCGCTGGCCGAACTGATCAAGAACGTCGAGCCGCAGGGCAACGCCAAATACGTCGAGTTCGTGACGCTGGCCGACCCGAAGACCATGCCTTTTGTCGGCTCGCGCGTGCTCGACTGGCCCTACACCGAAGGCCTGCGCATGGACGAGGCGATGCACCCGCTCACGCTGCTGGCTTTCGGCATGTACGGCGAGGTGTTGCCCAACCAGAACGGCGCGCCGGTACGGCTCGTGGTGCCGTGGAAGTACGGCTTCAAGTCGGCCAAGTCGATCGTCAAGATCCGCTTCGTCGAGAAGGAGCCGAGCACCGCGTGGAACAAGGCGGCGGCCAACGAGTACGGCTTCTACTCGAACGTGAACCCGAACGTCGACCATCCGCGCTGGAGCCAGGCGACCGAGCGCCGCATCGGCGACGGCGGCGGCTTGTTCGCCAAGCGGCGCAAGACCGAAATGTTCAACGGCTACGAAGCCCAGGTCGGCCAGCTGTATGCGGGCATGGACCTGAAGAAGAACTACTGATCGCGCCCCGGCAACCGGCGCCCGACCATGAACAAGCTGCTCATGCATCCGGCGACCAAGCCGGTCATCTTCCTGCTGTGCCTGCTGCCGTTCGCGCGGCTGGCCTACGGCGCCTTCACGGACGGGCTCGGTGCCAACCCGGCCGAGTTCCTGATCCGCGCCACCGGCGACTGGACGCTGCGCTTCATCTGCATCGTGCTGGCGGTGACGCCGCTGCGCGTGATGACCAAGTGGAATGCACTCGCACGCCTGCGCCGCATGCTGGGCCTGTTCGCGTACTTCTACGTGGTGCTGCACCTGCTGTGCTACAGCTGGTTCGACATGGGATTCGAGTGGGGCGACATCGCCAAGGACATCGCGAAGCGGCCGTTCATTTTGGTGGGCTTCTCTGCCTTCGTGCTGCTGACGCCGCTGGCGGCCACCTCTTTCAACCGCGCCATCAAGGCAATGGGCGCGAAGCGCTGGCAGATGCTGCACAAGCTGGTCTACGTGATCTCGGGGCTCGGGCTGCTGCACTTCTTCTGGATGCGCGCGGGCAAGAACAACTTCGCGGAAGTGTTCGTCTATGCCGCGATCATTGCCGCGCTGCTCGCGTGGCGGGTGTGGAATTTCGCGAGCAAGCGCAAGGCGAAGCCGCCCGTGGTGGCGGTGCGCGGCAGCGAGAAGCCGCTGCGCACCGGCTGAGCACCGGCAATCAGCCGTCGATCTCGGCGCGCAGCTGGTCTTCCATCGTCTCGCGGCGGCGGATCAGCTTGGCGGTGGCGCCGCTCACCAGCACTTCGGCGGCACGGCCGCGCGTGTTGTAGTTGCTGGCCATGCTCATGCAGTACGCGCCGGCCGACAGCACGGCCAACAGGTCGCCGGCCACCACGTTGAGCGCGCGGTCGCGGCCGATCCAGTCCCCGCTTTCGCAAACCGGGCCGACCACGTCGTAGGTCGGTGCATCGCCGGCGCGGCTGCGCAGCGGCACGATGCGCTGGAAGGCCTGGTACATCGCGGGGCGCGGCAGGTCGTTCATGGCCGCGTCGACGATGCAGAAGTTCTTGTCTTCACCGGGCTTGGTGTAGAGCACCTCGGTCACGCAGACGCCGGCATTGCCGACCAGCGAGCGGCCGGGTTCGATCACCAGCTTGCGCTGGCCGAAGTTGCGTGCGTCGAGCTTGGCGAGCAGCTGCCGCCAGAGCGCATCGGCCTTGGGCGGCGCTTCGCCGTTGTAGTCGATGCCCAGGCCGCCGCCGAAGTCCAGGTGATGGATCGGCACGCCGGCTGCCTCGATCGCCTCGACCAGGTCCAGCACGCGATCGCAGGCGTCCAGGTAGGGCGAGGCTTCGGTGATCTGCGAGCCGATGTGGCAGTCGATGCCCACCACCTCCAGGCCCGGTAGCCGCGCGGCGTGCCGGTACGCCTCGACCGCGCGGTCGTGCGCGATGCCGAACTTGTTGCCCTTGAGGCCGGTGGAGATATAGGGGTGCGTCTTGGGATCGACGTTCGGATTGATGCGGATGCTGATGGGCGCGCGCTTGCCCTCGGCCAGCGCCACCTCGTTGAGCACGTCGAGCTCGGCTTCGCTCTCGACGTTGAAGCAGGCGATGCCGGCGGCAAGGGCCTCGCGCATTTCCGCGCGGGTCTTGCCGACGCCCGAGAAGATGATCTTCTTCGGATCGGCGCCCACGGCCAGCACGCGTGCCAGCTCGCCGCCCGAGACGATGTCGAAGCCGCAGCCGGCCTGCGCGAACACGCGCAGCACGCCGAGAGACGAGTTGGCCTTCATCGCATAGCAGATGAGGGCGTCGCGGCCCTCGAAGCCGCGCTGGTAGGCCGCGAGGGCATCCAGCATCCATTGCTTCGAGTAGACGAAAAGAGGGGTGCCGTGCTCGCGCGCCAGCGCTTCGAGCGCGACGCCTTCGACGTGCAGCGCGCCGTCGCGTTGCGCAATGTGCGGCTGGCCGGGCAGGGCGATGGAGTTGATGCCGGCACTCATTTGCGCGGTTCCGTGCTGTTGCTGGCCGGTGCGCTGGCGGCCGCGGCCGGTGCGGGCGCTGCCTCGCTGGAGCTGGACGAAGAGGACCGCAGGCTCTCGGGCGTCATGAGCTGCGGCAGCGTGGCTCGTCCGGCGGCGGCAGGATCGGTCGGCAGGTACAGCGCACCGCGCTGTCCGCAGGCAACCAGGGCGGTGGTGCCTGCAGCGAGGCAGACCATGAGCGCAGCGCGGGCGCGGGTGCTCACTAGAATTTGGCGAACGTTCAACATAGCGAAATTGTAATGACCGACACCGAGTACATGGACCGCGCCGAAGCCGCGCTCGCCGCCATTGAGCAGGGATGCGACCGCATCAACGATGCGACCGACGCCGACGTCGACAACCAGAGGGTGGGCGGGATGATCACGATTTCATTCCGCAACGGCAGCCAGTTGATCGTGAACCTGCAGAAGCCCCTGCAGGAAATCTGGCTTGCCGCGCGTTCCGGCGGCTACCACTACCGCCACGACGGCCAGGCGTGGGTCGATACCAAGACCGGGGAAGAATTCTTCGGCAACCTGTCGCGTGAAGCGACCCTGCAGGCAGGCCAGCCGCTGACGTTCGCGGCCGCCTGACTCTTCTTCTTCGTCGTCAGTTGCGGAACAGGTCGAGGATGCGGTTGCGCTCCTCGGGCGGGGCCGGCGGGCTCACCGGGGCGCCGGTCAGGGCTTCCACCGGCGCCGCAGTCGCGGATTCCACGCCCAGGCTTGCCACGCCGCGTCCCGGCGCGTAGTCGTCGTAGTACCACTCGCCGCCCACGTTCACGATGCCGGAAGGCGGTGCGGTGGCGATGTCGGTCACGGGGATGCCCTTGATGGCGGTCTCCATGTAGGCGATCCAGATCGGCAGGCTCAGGCCACCGCCGGTTTCGCGGTCGCCCAGGTTGCGCGGCGTGTCGTAGCCGATCCACGAAATGGCCGTCATGGTGGGCTGGAAGCCCGCGAACCACGCGTCGAGCGAGTCGTTGGTGGTGCCGGTCTTGCCGTACAGGTCGGGGCGCTTGAGCGTCGCCTGTGCCTTGGCGGCGGTGCCGGCACGGGCCACCGACTGCAGCAGCGTGTCCATGATGAAGGCATTGCGCTGGGGAATCGCGCGGTTCGCCTCGTTGAGCACCGAGGGTTGCTTGTCGACCAGCACCTTGTCCTTGTGGTCGGTGATGCGGGTCACGAGGTACGGATTGACGCGGTAGCCGCCGTTGGCGAACACCGAGTAGCCCACCGCCATCTGCATCGGCGTGACCGAGCCGGCACCCAGCGCCATCGGCAGGTAGGCCGGGTGCTTTTCCTTGTCGAAGCCGAAGTTGGTGATCCACTCCTGCGCGTAGCGCGTGCCGATGGACTGCAGGATGCGGATCGACACGAGGTTCTTCGACTTCATCAGCGCGGTGCGCATCGACATCGGGCCGTCGTAGCCGCCGCCGTAGTTCTTGGGCTCCCACGGCTGGCCGCCGGTGGTGCCGGCGTCGAAGAAGAGCGGGCCGTCGTTGATGACCGTGGCGGGGGTGAAGCCCTTCTCGAGCGCCGCCGAATAGATGAACGGCTTGAAGCTCGAGCCCGGCTGGCGCCAGGCCTGCGTGACGTGGTTGAACTTGTTCTTGCCGAAATCGAAGCCGCCGACCAGTGCCTTGATGGCGCCGTCGCGCGGGTCCATGGCGACGAACGCGCCTTCCACTTCGGGCAACTGCGTGATCTCCCAGGTGTTCTTGGGCGTCTTCACCACGCGGATGACTGCGCCGCGGCGGATCTTGATGTTGGGCGGGGCCTTGTCGGAGAGGCCGGACTGCGCGGGCTTGAGGCCCTCGCCGGTGATCTGCACGGGGTCGCCGTTGCCGCGCACGGCATCGATCTGCTTGAGCGTGGCCTTGAGGACGACCGCGGCCATCACGTCGCCGTTGTCGGGGTGGTCGTTGAGTGCATCGTCCACGGCCTCGTCGAGGTCCTTGGCGTCGTTGGGCAGGTCAACGAACTTCTCGGGGCCGCGATAGATCTGGCGACGCTCGTAGTCCATGATGCCCTTGCGCAGCGCCTTATAGGCCGCGGCCTGGTCGGCTGCCACCAGCGAGGTGTAGACCTTGAGGCCGCGCGTATAGGTGCTGTCGCCGTACTGCGCGTACATCAGCTGGCGCACCGTTTCGGCCACGTATTCGGCATGCAGGCGGTTCGGGTCGGCGGCGTCGCGCAGGTGGAGTTCCTCCTTCTTGGCTTCGGCGGCCTGCTCGGCGGTGATGAAGCCGGCTTCCTGCATGCGGTCGATCACGTAGAACTGGCGGCCGCGCGCGCGTTGCGGGTTGTTGACCGGGTTGTTCGCGCCCGGCGCCTTCGGCAGTCCGGCCAGCATGGCAGCCTGGGCAATCGTGAGGTCCTGCAGCGGCTTGCCGAAATACGCTTCGGAAGCGGCGGCAAAGCCGTAGGCGCGGTTGCCGAGGTAGATCTGGTTCAGGTAGATCTCGAAGATCTGGTCCTTGGTGAGCAGGTGCTCCAGCTTGAAGGTCAGCAGCACCTCATAGATCTTGCGGGTGAGCGTCTTCTCGGAGCTCAGGTAGACATTGCGCGCCACCTGCATCGTGATGGTCGATGCGCCCTGGCTCTTCACGCGGTTCATGTTCGCCAGGCCCGCGCGCACCATGCCCTTGTAGTCGACCCCGCCGTGGTCGTAAAAGCGCGAGTCTTCGGCCGCGAGCACGGCGTCTTTCACGACCTTCGGAATGGCCGAGATCGGGGTGAGGTTGCGGCGCTCCTCGCCGAACTCGCCGATCAGGGTGCCTTCGGCCGAGAAAACCCGCAGCGGCAGCTTGGGCCGGTAGTCGGAGAGCTCACTGATGTCGGGCAGGTTCGGGTATGCGACCGCCAGGGCCACCGCCACCACGCACAGCACCGCGAGCACGCCGGCAGCGGCAATGCCGAACCCCCAGAAGAAAAAGCGCAACAGCCATTTCAGCCAGGTCGGGCGCTGGGACTTGGGGGAGGGGGTCTTGGCTGGCCCTTTGGGGCTTGAGGTTTCTTGCATGGAGGGCCGGAGAGTCACCCGACATTATAAAAAGCCGCTCTCTTTGCACGATCCGATCTTTTGTTGCTGCTGCATCGCTCTAATTCAAAAGTTACAAAATGCAGATTTGACGTCAGGTTTTGACAACGCTTGAGGGTTTTGCCCCCCGCGGTTGCTTGGTTGCCGCCACGCCTGCTGCTAGCATGCAACCGAACGCATTTTTTTCTATTGGTTACAAATACAGGGGGAGAGGGACCTAACTTGGCTGCTCTTGGATCATTGTTTCGTCGTCAGAACGCTCCCCTGCTGGGGCTGGATGTCAGTTCGTCCAGCGTCAAGCTGGTCGAGCTCGGCCGTGAGGCCAGCGGCAAGCTGGTTCTGGAACGCTGCGCCATCGAACCCCTGGAACGTGGCTGGATCACCGACGGCAACGTCGAGAAGTTCGACGAAGTGGCGGAAGCCGTCCGGCGCGTCGTCCGCAAGAGCGGCACGCGCACCCGCAACGTGGCGCTCGCGCTGCCGCCCTCGGCCGTGATCACGAAGAAGATCATTCTTCCGGGCGGCATGAGCGAGCAGGAACTCGAGATCCAGGTCGAGTCCGAAGCCAACCAGTACATCCCGTTCTCGCTGGACGAAGTCAGCCTCGACTTCTGCGTCACGGGGCCGAGCACCACGTCCGCAGGCGACGTGGAAGTGCTGATCGCCGCGTCCCGCAAGGAAAAGGTGCAGGACCGCGAAGGCTTGGCGGAAGCCGCCGGCCTGAAGGCGATGATCCTCGACGTCGAGTCCTATGCCTCGCGCCTGGCGACCGCCCGCCTGATCGAACAGCTGCCCGGCAAGGGCGTGGACTCGATCGTGGCGCTTTTCGAAGTGGGCGCCTTCACCACCAGCATGCAGGTGCTGCGCAACCAGGAAGTGCTGTACGACCGCGATCAGGCGTTCGGCGGTGCCCAGCTGACGCAGCTGATCGTGCGCCAGTACGGTTTTTCCGCCGAGGAAGCCGAAGCCAAGAAGCGCAGCGGAGACCTCCCCGACGACTACGGCTCCGGCGTGCTCAAGCCCTTCGTGGAGGGCATCGCGCAGGAAATCGCGCGTGCGCTTCAGTTCTTCTTCACGAGCACGCCGCACAACCGCGTCGACTACGTGCTGCTGGCTGGCGGCTCGGCGTCGCTGCCGGGCCTGACCAACGCAGTCACGCGGCAGACCTCGTTTGCCTGCTCTCTGCTGAACCCCTTCGACGGCATGGACTTCAGTTCGAACATCCGTGAAAAGAAGGTCCGTCGCGAAGCGCCGTCCTACCTGACCTCTTGCGGGTTGGCCATGCGGAGGTTCCTGCAGTGATCCTCATCAATCTGCTTCCGCACCGCGAAGCTGCACGCAAGCGGCGGCGCGAGGCCTTCTTTGGCACCTTGGGTGCTGCAGCGGTGCTCGGCCTGCTGATCGCCGGCCTGGGCTACCTCTGGTTCGAGGCCCAGATCTCGGCGCAGCAATCGAAGAACGGCTTTCTCCAGGCCGAGATCAAGAAGCTTGAAGTCGAGATCAAGGAGATCTCGACGCTGCAGGAAGAAATCGCAGCGCTGCGCGCGCGCCAGCAGGCCGTCGAAGACCTGCAGGGCGACCGCAACCTGCCCGTGCACCTGCTCAACGAACTGGTTCGGCAGCTGCCCGACGGCGTCTACCTGACCAGCATGAAACAGGACAACCAGACGGTCACGCTGCAGGGCATGGCGCAGTCGAACGAACGGGTTTCGGAACTGCTGCGCAACCTGGGCAACAACAGTCCCTGGCTGGTCAAGCCGGAGCTGGTCGAGATCACGTCGGCGAACGTGAACCTGACCCCGCGCGACCAGCGCCGCGTTGCGAACTTCACGATGCGCATTGGCCTGAAACGCCCCACCGATGCTCAAAAGGCCGCTGCCGACAAGGCCGTGGCTGCGGCGGCGCAATCCAAGGGGTAACGGAACATGGCAAGCAATCGCCCCTCCCAGAAAATAGATGTCGGCGCTGCATTGCAGCGTTTCGGCGAGCAGTTCCGCGGGCTCAACCCGAACGATCCGTCGATGTGGCCAGCGGTGCCGCGGTACGCGCTTTGCCTGGCGGTCACCGCCCTGGTGCTGGTCGCCCTGTGGTTCGTCTGGCTGACCAACTCGAACGACGAGCTCGAGAGCGAGCGTTCCAAGGAAGTCGCGCTGAAGGCCGACTACCAGAAGAAGGTGGCCCAGGCGGCCAACCTCGAACTGCTGAAGAAGCAGCGTGAACAGGTGCAGCAGTACGTGACCCTGCTCGAGAAGCAGCTGCCCAGCAAGGCCGAAATGGACGCCCTGCTGTCGGACATCAACCAGGCAGGCCTCGGTCGCAGCCTTCAGTTCGAGCTGTTCCGTCCGGGGCAGGTGTCGGTCAAGGACTATTACGCCGAGCTTCCGATCGCCGTTCGCGTGACCGGGCGGTACCACGACATGGGCGCCTTTGCCGCCGACGTCGCGGGCCTCTCGCGCATCGTGACGCTGAACAACATCACCGTCACCCCGCAGAAGGACAAGGACGTGCTGACGATGGACGCCACCGCGCGCACCTTCCGCTACCTCGACGAAGACGAGCGGGCTGCGCAGAAGCGCGCCGCCGCACCGAAGGCGAAGAAATGAAGATCGCCGCCAAAGTACTGTGGCTGACACTGGCCGCGCTGGGCTTGAGTGCCTGCGACTCCGGGCAGGACGACCTGCAACGCTGGATGGCCGAGCAGCGCGCCCAGGTGAAGCCCTCGGTGCCGCCCATTTCAGAGCCCAAGAAGTTCACGCCGCAGACCTACACCGAGGCCTCGTCGTTCGAGCCCTTCAACATCCTGAAGCTGACGCAGGCGCTGCGCCGCGAATCGAACCAGCCGAGCACTTCGGAGCTGATAGCGCCCGAACTGGCACGCCGCAAGGAGGCGCTCGAAGCCTTCCCGCTCGACTCGATGGCAATGGTCGGCAGCATGAACCGCAACGGCCAGCCAGTGGCGCTGGTCCGTGTCGACAAGCTGCTCTACAAGGTTCGCGTCGGCGAATACCTGGGACTCAACTACGGGCGCATCACCCGTATCAACGAAACCGAAGTCGCCTTGCGTGAGATCGTGCAAGACGCCGCCGGTGAATGGATCGAACGCGTCGCGACGCTGCAGCTGCAAGAGAGTGCGAAATGAACCAAAAGAAATCAACGATGGCACAGTGGCTGCGCGCTGCCGGCCTGGGTCTGCTGGCCTTCGGTGCATTGGCCGTGGCCCATGCGCAAAACGCCATCCAGGCCGTGACCAGCTCGACCCAGTCGGGCGCGGAAGTGATCCGCATCGATCTGGCGCAACCACTCACGGCGGTGCCTGCCGGGTTCGCCGTCCAGACGCCGGCCCGCATTGCGCTCGATTTTCCGGGCGTCACGAATGCCATCGGCCGTTCCGCGATCGAAGTGAACCAGGGCAACCTGCGTTCGGTGAACGTCGTCCAGGCCGGTGAACGCAGCCGCGTGGTGCTGAACCTGAAGCAGGCCACCGCGTACAAGGCCGAGATCCAGGGCAATTCGCTGCTGGTCATTCTCGAGCCGGTGGCCGGCTCGGCGCTCGTCGCGTCTGCCGGCACGACCTTCGCGGAAAACCGCAACCGGGACATGCTGCCGCTGCGGGACGTCGATTTCCGCCTTGGCGCCGACAGCACCGGCCGGGTCATCGTCGATCTTCCGAACAACCAGGTCGGCGTCGACGTCAAGCAGCAGGGCAAGAACCTCGTCGTGGAGTTCACCAAGTCGACGCTGCCCGAGGGCCTGCGCCGCCGCCTCGACGTGGCCGACTTCGGAACGCCGGTCCAGCTGATCACTTCGCAGCAGTCGGGCGACCGCGTGCGCATGACGATCGAGGCCAAGGGCGACTGGGAGCACAGTGCCTACCAGAGCGAGAACCAGTTTGTTGTCGAGGTCCGCGCCCGCAAGGTCGATCCGACCAAGTTGACGCAAGGCGTGGGCTACAACGGCGAAAAGCTGTCGCTCAACTTCCAGAACATCGAAATCCGTTCGCTGCTGCAGGTGATTGCCGACTTCACGAACTTCAACATCGTGACCTCGGATTCGGTGAACGGCGCGCTGACGCTGCGGCTGAAGGACGTGCCCTGGGATCAGGCCCTCGACATCATCATGCAGGCGAAGAACCTGGGGATGCGCAAGAACGGCAGCGTGCTGTGGATTGCGCCCAAGGATGAAATCAACGCCAAGGAAAAGCTCGAATTCGAGGCCAAGGCCGCGATCGAGAACCTGGAGCCGCTGCGCACCCAGTCGTTCCAGCTCAACTACACCAAGGCGATCGCGATTGCGCAGGGGCTGACCGGCACGGGTGCCTCGTCCGGCGGCGGTGGCGGTGGCGGTACGACGACTCGCATCCTGAGCCCTCGCGGCAGCGTCATCGCCGAGTCGCGCACCAACCAGCTCTTCGTGTCGGACGTTCCGTCGCGCCTGGCCCAGATCACCGATCTGATCCAAAAGCTGGACATCCCGGTTCGCCAGGTGTTGATCGAGGCCCGCATCGTCGAAGCGTCCGATACCTTCGGCAAGTCGCTCGGCGTGCGGCTGGGCGGCGGCATCGCTGGCGAGCGCTTCGCATCGTCCGCCGGCAACCGCGCATTCGCCAACCTCGGCGCGATGCCCGTCGTCACGGCGGGCACCAATGGCGGAGCCAGCACGGCCACCTCCACGTTCACCAACTCCAACTTCATCAACCTCCCGGCGGGCGATGCGGGCGGCACGGGCAACGCGGCAGGCACCTTCGCGATCTCGCTGTTCAATTCGAGCTTCTCGCGCATGCTGAACCTCGAAATCTCGGCGCTCGAAGCCGACGGCAAGGGCAAGCTGGTGTCCAGCCCCCGCGTCATCACGGCCGACCAGACCAAGGCGCTGATCGAGCAGGGCGAGGAAATTCCGTACCAGCAGGCCACGTCCAGCGGCGCCACCTCGATCTCGTTCCGCAAGGCGGTGCTGAAGCTGGAAGTCACGCCGCAGATCACGCCGGAAGGCAACATCATCCTGACGCTGGACGTGAGCAAGGACGCCCGGGGCGTGAACACGTCGGCGGGTCCGGCCATCAATACCAAGCACGTGCAGACCGAAGTGCTGGTCGAGAACGGCGGCACGGTCGTCATCGGTGGTATCTTCGAGCTCACCGAAACCAATGACGAATCGCGCGTGCCGGTGCTGGGTGAAGTGCCCTACCTGGGGGCACTGTTCCGCAAGCGCGAACGCGTTGCCAACAAGACCGAAATGCTCGTCTTTATCACTCCGAAGATGATTACCGACCGCAACGCCGCGCGCTGACGCGCGGGCGTAGCAGCCACCGCGTGGCGGTCGCACTCGTCGGCTTGCCCGGCGCCGGAAAATCCGCAGTGGGCCGGCGCCTGGGGATGCGGCTGGATCTCCCCTTCATCGATACCGATCACGTGATCGAGCAGCGCATCGGCTGCTCGATCCGCGATTACTTCGAGCGCGAAGGCGAGGTGGCTTTCCGGGATCTCGAGCAAACCGTCATTGCCGAGCTGGCGGCCAATGCCCACGGCGTGCTGGCCACCGGCGGCGGTGCGGTGCTGCGGGAGGCCAACCGCAACCAGCTGCGCGATCACTTCCACGTGATCTACCTGCGCTCCTCCCCCGAAGACCTGTTCCGGCGCCTGCGCCACGACGTCAAGCGCCCCCTGCTGCAGGTGGCTGACCCGTTGGGACGGCTGCGGGAACTGCACGATGCGCGCGACCCGTTCTACCGGGAAACCGCTCACGACGTGGTCGATACCGGCCGTCCCACGATCGCGATGCTGGTGAACATCATCGTGATGCAGCTCGAGCTGGCGGGCATCGTCGAGCCGGGCGCCCATCCGGAAGAGCCCACTGCCTGAACCTGTGCCGGCTGCAGCGCCTAAACTCGCTGCCCATGTCCCTGCCCGTACTTTCCGCCCCGACCGAACGCGTCGACATCCAGCTCGGCGACCGCAGCTACCCGATCCTGATCGGTGCCGGCCTGCTGGACGATCCCCTTAGCTTCGCCGCCACGCCCGCCGCCGCCACGGCCCTGATCGTCAGCAACACCACGGTGGCGCCGCTCTATGCCAAGGCGCTGCAGGGTGCCCTGGCGGGCCGTTTCCGCACGGTCCACCTGCTGGAGCTGCCCGACGGCGAGGTGCACAAGAACCTGCAGACGCTGAACCTGATCTTCGACGACCTGCTGGGTCACGGCAGCGACCGCAAGACCGTGTTGTTCGCCCTGGGCGGCGGCGTGGTGGGCGACATGACGGGCTTTGCCGCCGCCAGCTACATGCGCGGCGTGCCTTTCGTGCAGGTGCCAACCACGCTGCTGGCGCAGGTCGATTCCTCGGTCGGCGGCAAGACGGCCATCAACCACCCGCTCGGCAAGAACATGATTGGCGCGTTCTACCAGCCGCAACTGGTGGTCTGCGACCTGGCCACGCTGCAGACCCTGCCGCCGCGCGAACTCAGTGCCGGATTGGCCGAAGTCATCAAGTACGGCCCGATCCACGACATGGCGTTCTTCGACTGGATCGAAGCCAACATCGACGCCCTCGTCGCGCGGGAGCCGGCCGCGCTGGCCTATGCCGTCAAGCGCAGTTGCGAAATCAAGGCGCTGGTGGTCGGGCAGGACGAGCGCGAAACCGGCCTGCGCGCGATCCTCAATTTCGGCCACACCTTCGGCCACGCGATCGAGTCGGGCCTCGGCTATGGCGAATGGCTGCACGGCGAGGCCGTGGGCTGCGGCATGGTCATGGCGGCACGGCTGTCGCAGCGGCTCGGCGGCGTCGATGCCGCCTTCGTCGAACGGCTCACGCGCCTGATCGAGCGGGCTGGCCTGCCGATCGTGGGTCCTGCGCTGGGCGCGGACCGCTACCTGGAACTGATGCGCGTCGACAAGAAATCGGAGGCCGGCGAGATCCGCTTCGTGGTGATCGACCGGCCCGGCTCCGCCCTGGTCCGCAGCGCACCCGACGCGCTCGTGCGCGAAGTGCTTGCGCAGAGCTGCGCGGCGCAATGAGCCTCGCGGCCTATGCCTGCCTGCCCGCGCGGTCGCGCGGCCGCCGGCATGCCGAGCCGCCCGCGCCCACGCGCGACGCTTTCCAGCGCGACCGCGACCGCATCGTGCATTCCACGGCCTTTCGCCGGCTGGTCTACAAGACGCAGGTGTTCCTGAACCACGAGGGCGACCTGTTCCGCACCCGGCTCACGCACTCGCTGGAAGTCGCCCAGCTCGGCCGTTCGATCGCACGGGCCCTGCGCATCAACGAAGACCTGGTCGAGGCGATCGCCCTGGCGCACGACCTGGGCCACACGCCCTTCGGCCATGCGGGCCAGGACGCGCTCAACGAGTGCATGGCTGCGCACGGCGGCTTCGAGCACAACCTTCAGAGCCTGCGCGTGGTCGATGCGTTGGAGCATCGATATCCGCAGTACGACGGACTGAATCTCAGCTTCGAGACCCGCGAAGGCATCCTCAAGCACTGCTCGCGCGCGAACGCCGAACGCCTGGAGGCGGCCGAACCGCACGGCGTGGCCCGGCGTTTCCTCGACCGCACCCAGCCGGGGCTGGAGGCGCAGCTGTGCAACCTTGCCGACGCCATTGCCTACAACGCCCACGACATCGACGACGGCGTGCGCTCGGGGCTCATCGGCGTCGAGCAGTTGTCCGAAGTCGAGCTGTTCGAGCGCTACCGCCGCGAGGCGCTCGCCGAGCATCCGCAGCTGCAGGGCCGCCGCGTGCTCTACGAGACCATCCGGCGCATGCTGAGCGCGCAGGTCTACGACGTGATCGATGCGACCCGCGCGGCGCTCGAGGCCCTCGCACCGGCCGACGCCGACGCGGTGCGCAAGGCTCCGCCTGTCGTCGCATTCAGCGCCGCCATGCAGGCCCAGTCGGAAGACCTCAAACGCTTTCTTTTCCGCAACCTCTACCGGCATCCCCAGGTCGCCCAGACCACCGACCAGGCGCGCGACGTGGTGCAGGAGCTGTTCGAGGCCTATCTCGAGCGCAGTGCCGAGATGCCTGCTTCCTATGCCGAGCGCCACGACAGGCACCGTGCCGTGGCCGACTACATCGCCGGCATGACAGATCGTTTCGCCATGCGCGAACACGAGCGGCTCACGGGGCGCCGGGGCATCGCGTGAGTCCATCCGCAGCCCGGCCGCGCGTTCCCGCCGCCGCCCTGGCCGTCCTGCTGGGCGGCGTCAGCGCGGCGTTGCACCTGGGCAAGCTGCCGCCCGCCGTGCCGGCGCTGCAGGCATCGCTCGGCATTGGCCTGGTCGAGGCGGGATTCCTGCTGTCGCTGGTGCAGGTCGCGAGCATGACGCTGGGGCTGCTGGTCGGGCTCGCGGCGGACACCATCGGCTTGCGACGCAGCATGCTGACGGGCCTGGCAGTGCTAACGGTCGCCAGCCTGCTGGGCGGCATGGTCGCCGGGGCGCACGCCGTGCAATGGCTGCTCCTGCTGCGTGCCGTCGAAGGCATCGGTTTCCTGCTGACGGTCATGCCGGGGCCGGGGCTGATCCGCGCCCTGACCCCGCCGGGTGCGGACAAGGCGGCGCTGGGCCTCTGGGGTGCCTACATGCCGCTCGGCGTGGCCCTCGCGCTGCTGCTGGGCCCGGCCCTGATCGCCTGGGGTGGATGGGCGGATTGGTGGTGGACACTGTCGATCGTGTCGGCCGGGGCCGCACTCTGGCTGTGGCTGGCGGTGCCAGCCGACCGGCTTCGCCCCGCCGTGGCGAGCCACGAGGCCGCCGGCGGCTGGTCTGCGCGCCTGCGTGCCACGGTCGGTGCGCGCGCGCCCTGGCTGGTGGCGCTGACCTTCGCCGTGTACTCGTCGCAATGGATGGCGGTGATCGGCTTCCTGCCCGCCATCTATGCCGGCGCGGGTGTACCGGCCGCCTGGAACGCGGTGCTCACCGCGCTCGCAGCCGCCATGAACATCGTCGGCAACATTGCAGGCGGCCGCTGGCTGCAGCGCGGCGTGGCGCCGGAGCGACTGCTGCAGCTCGGTTTCCTGACGATGGCGCTCGGGGGCGTGGCCGCCTTCGCGCAGGCAGGGCAGGGCCCGGACGCCTTGGGCCTGCCGCCCGCGCTGCGCTACATCGCCGTGTGCGCGTTCTCGCTGGGCGGCGGCATGGTGCCGGCCACGCTGTTCCTGCTGGGTGTGCGGCTGGCACCGGGGCCCTCCACTGTGTCCACGACGGTCGGCCTCATGCAGCAGGCGTCCTCGCTCGGCCAGTTCCTGGCCCCGCCCGCAGTGGCGTGGATGGCTCATCGCGTTGGCGGCTGGCACTGGACCTGGACCGCCACGCTGGCTTGCTCGCTGGTCGGCATGGCGATCGCGCGGCGCCTGGGGCGGATTCGCCCTGCGGCGGAGATGGCATGACCCACCCGGCGACAATCGCATCTGCCCAGGCCGAAGCCGACACGCGGCGCTGGCTCGAACGCGCGGTGATCGGCCTCAACCTGTGCCCGTTCGCAAAGGCCGTGCACGTGAAGGCGCAGGTCCACTACGCCGTATACGAGCCGGCCGAGGAGACCGGCCTGATGGACGAGCTTCTTGCCGAAGCAAAAGAACTCGCTGCACTCGACGCCGCCGTGCGCGACACCACCCTGCTGATTGCACCGAACACCTTGGCCGACTTTCTGGACTTCAACGACTTCACGGCGCGTGCCGAACGCCGGCTTGCGCGCGCCGGTTTCGACGGGGTGTTCCAGCTGGCGAGCTTTCATCCGCGCTTCCAGTTCGCCGGCACCGATGCCGACGACATCGGCAATGCCACCAACCGCGCGCCGTACCCCACGCTGCACCTGCTGCGCGAAGACAGCGTGAGCCGCGCGGTCGAGGCGTTTCCCGAGGCCGAGGCCATCTTCGAACGCAACATCGACACGCTCGAAGCACTGGGCTCCGAAGGCTGGGCGGCGCTCGACGTCGGCCCCGGGAGCGCCAAGCCATGAACACGAACAACGCGACAAGAACCGTGAAAACGAACAAGGCCGCCAAGGCCGACGCAGAGCTGGCCGACGCGCTGCGCCCCGGCCAATCCATCGAACTGCTCAAGGAACTGCACATCCTGACCCGCGAGGGCCGGCTCAACCAGGACTCGCGGCGCAAGCTCAAGCAGGTCTACCACCTGTTCCAGTTCATCGAGCAACTGCTGCGCGAGTTGCCGGAAGAGGGCGCGGGCGCGACGCTGGCCGACCATGGCGCAGGCAAGTCGTACCTCGGCTTCATCATCTACGACCTTTTTTTCCGGCCGCGGCAGGGCAGCGGCCACGTCTACGGCATCGAGACGCGCGGCGAACTGGTCGAGCGCTCGCGCGCGCTGGCGCAGCGCCTGGGCTTCGAGCGCATGTCGTTCCTGAACCTCACCGTGGCCGAGTCGGCGCAGGCGAGTGAATTGCCGGCGCAGATCGACGTGGTCACCGCGCTGCATGCCTGCGACACCGCGACAGACGACGCCATCGCCTTCGGCCTGGCCAAGAAAGCGCGCTGCATGGTGCTCGTTCCCTGCTGCCAGGCCGAAGTGGCCGCCTGCCTGCGCGAAACCAAGGCGCTCGCACTGTCGCGCACCCCGCTGGCCGAGCTGTGGCGCCATCCGCTGCACACGCGCGAAATCGGCAGCCAGCTCACCAACGTGCTGCGCTGCCTGTATCTTGAAGCCAACGGCTACAGCGTCACGGTGACCGAGCTGGTCGGCTGGGAGCACAGCATGAAGAACGAGCTGATCCTGGCGCGCTACACCGGGCAGCGCAAGGCAAGCGCGGCCACGCGGCTGCGCGAACTGCTGGCGCAGTTCGGACTCGACGCTCTGGGCGATACGCGCTTCCGCCTGTCCTGAAAAAATTCGGGCTGCGCGGCGTGGAATCGATTCGGGAATACCGCGCAACCGGCTCTGCCGGGCCGCTGGTGTGGCCCCCGGTCGGGGGAAGGCGAAGCGACATGCAGCGCGCGCAGCCTGGGGGCGAGCAATAGATGGCCCGTCTTCCCCGACTCACCCTGGCCGGCATGCCGCACCACGTGATCCAGCGCGGCAACAACCGCCAGCCGATCTTCGTGGACCGCGCGGACCGCGAGAAACTGCTTGCGCTGCTGGCCGAGAACGCCGCGCGTTTCGGCATCGCGCTGCACGCCTACGTGCTCATGGACAACCACTTCCACCTGTTGGCCACGCCCGACAGTCCCACCGGCCTGCCCCAGTTCATGCAGTCGGTGGGACGCAGCTACGTGCGCTACTTCAACGACCGCCATGGCCGCAGTGGCACGCTGTGGGAGGGCCGCTACCGGTCCACGCTGATCCAGACCGACCGCTACCTGCTGACCTGCATGGCCTACATCGACCTCAACCCGGTGCGCGCGGGCATGGTGGCCGATGCGCGCGACTTTCCCTGGTCCAGCCATGGCCACTACGCCGGACTGCGGCACGACCGCCTGCTGACCCCCCACCCGCTGTATTGGGAGCTCGGCAACACCCCGTTCGCGCGCGAGGCCGCGTATGTCGAACTGGTGCGCGGCGGGGTGCGTGCGGCCGACCAGCGCGCGCTGACCGAGGCGACATTGCGGGGCTGGGCCGCTGGCGACGACGACTTTCTCGACAGCCTGCAGAAGTCCACCGACCGCCGGGTAGTCAAAGCCAAGGCCGGTCGGCCGCCATCGAACACTTCATCCTGAGGTGAAAAAGCAGCGTCGGCTGGCTGACGCATTGGTTCTTTTGCTCCTTTTTTTAATATGTCCCCAATTTAATTCTGACTAGATAACTCAAGATTTAATAGGAATCTGACCCCTATTAAAGTGTTTGGCATTCTTTGTGCATCGCAATATGCTCCATTTCCCTGCGAAAACTGAAGGAGCGCGCCATGACGACGGCTGCCGAGATCAAACATCTCCAAGAACACGGTCTGTATTCCGGTGCCGACGAGCACGATGCCTGCGGCGTCGGCTTCGTGGCCCATATCAAGGGCGAGAAGAGCCACGCCATCGTGCTGCAGGGCCTCAAGATTCTCGAGAACCTCGACCATCGCGGCGCAGTGGGCGCTGACAAGCTGATGGGCGACGGTGCCGGCATCCTGATCCAGTTGCCCGACCACCTGTACCGCGAAGAAATGGCGAAGCAGGGCGTCACGCTGCCCCCGCCGGGCGAATACGGCGTCGGCATGATCTTCCTGCCGAAGGAACACGCCTCGCGCGAAGCCTGCGAGCAGGAAATGGAACGCGCCATCAAGGCCGAAGGCCAGGTGCTGCTCGGCTGGCGCGACGTGCCGGTCAACCGCGACATGCCCATGTCGCCCACCGTGCGCGAAAAGGAACCGCTGCTGCGCCAGGTCTTCATCGGCCGCGGCAACGACGTGATCGTGCAGGACGCGCTGGAACGCAAGCTCTACGTGATCCGCAAGACCGCCAGCGCCAACATCCAGCGCCTGAAGCTCAAGCACAGCAAGGAATACTACGTTCCCAGCATGTCGAGCCGCACCGTGGTCTACAAGGGCCTGCTGCTGGCCGACCAGGTGGGCACCTACTACCTCGACCTGCAGGACAAGCGCTGCATCTCGGCCCTGGGCCTCGTGCACCAGCGCTTCTCCACCAACACCTTCCCCGAGTGGCCGCTGGCCCATCCGTACCGCTACGTCGCCCACAACGGCGAAATCAACACGGTCAAGGGCAACTACAACTGGATGAAGGCGCGCGAAGGCGTGATGTCGTCGCCCGTGCTGGGCGCCGACCTGCAGAAGCTCTACCCGATCAGCTTCGCGAACCAGTCCGACACCGCCACCTTCGACAACTGCCTCGAGCTGCTGACGATGGCAGGCTACCCCATCAGCCAGGCCGTGATGATGATGATCCCGGAGCCCTGGGAGCAGCACGCCACCATGGACCCGCGCCGCCGCGCGTTCTATGAATACCACGCCGCCATGCTCGAGCCGTGGGACGGCCCGGCCTCCATCGTGTTCACCGACGGCCGCCAGATCGGCGCCACGCTCGACCGCAACGGCCTGCGCCCCTCGCGCTACTGCGTCACCGACGACGACCTCGTCATCATGGCTTCCGAATCCGGCGTGCTGCCCGTGCCCGAGCAGAAGATCGTGCGCAAGTGGCGCCTGCAGCCCGGCAAGATGTTCCTGATCGACCTGGAGCAGGGCCGCATGATCGACGACGAGGAGGTCAAGGCCACCCTCGCCAACAGCAAGCCCTACAAGCAGTGGATCGAGAACCTGCGCATCAAGCTCGACAGCGTCAAGGCCGAGCCGGTCTCGGCGCCGCTGAGCCAAGTTGCATTGCTCGACCGCCAGCAGGCCTTCGGCTACACCCAGGAAGACATCAAGTTCCTGATGAGCCCGATGGCGCAGGCCGGCGAAGAAGGCATCGGCTCCATGGGCAACGACAGCCCGCTGGCCGTGCTCTCCAGCAAGAACAAGCCGCTGTACAACTACTTCAAGCAGCTGTTCGCGCAGGTGACCAACCCGCCGATCGACCCGATCCGCGAAGCGATCGTGATGTCGCTGGTGTCCTTCATCGGCCCCAAGCCCAACCTGCTGGACATCAACCAGGTCAACCCGCCGATGCGGCTCGAAGTGAGCCAGCCGATCCTCGACTTCGCCGACATGGCGAAGCTGCGCGACATCGGCAAGTACACGCAGGGCAAGTTCAAGAGCTACGCGCTCGACATCACCTACCCGCTCGCATGGGGCGACGAAGGCGTCGAAGCCAAGCTGGCCTCGCTGTGTGCCGAAGCGGTGGATGCCATCAAGGGCGGCCACAACATCCTGATCATCAGCGACCGTGGCGTGAGCCCGACGCAGGTGGCCATCCCTGCCGTGCTGGCCCTCTCGGCCGTGCACCAGTACCTGGTTCGCGAAGGCCTGCGCACCACCGCCGGCCTCGTGGTCGAGACCGGTTCGGCGCGCGAAGTGCATCACTTCGGCGTGCTCGCGGGCTACGGCGCTGAAGCCGTGCACCCGTACCTCGCGATGGAAACCCTGGCGGCCATGCACGCCGACATGCCGGGCGAGCTGAGCGCCGACAAGGCGGTCTACAACTACGTCAAGGCCATCGGCAAGGGCCTGTCGAAGATCATGTCGAAGATGGGTGTCAGCACCTACATGAGCTACTGCGGCGCGCAGCTGTTCGAAGCCATCGGCCTGAACAGCGAGACGGTGAACAAGTACTTCACCGGCACCGCCAGCCGCGTGGAAGGCATCGGCGTCTTCGAGATCGCCGAGGAAGCCATCCGCATGCACAAGGCCGCCTTCGGCGACGACCCGGTGCTGGCCCACATGCTCGACGCCGGCGGCGAATACGCCTGGCGTACGCGCGGCGAGGAGCACATGTGGACGCCCGACGCCATCGCCAAGCTGCAGCACAGCACGCGCGCCAACAACTGGAACACGTACAAGGAATACGCGCAGCTCATCAACGACCAGAACCGCCGCCACCTCACGCTGCGCGGCCTGTTCGAGTTCAAGATCGATCCGGCCAAGGCGATTCCGGTGGACGAGGTCGAATCGGCTGCGGAGATCGTCAAGCGTTTCGCCACCGGCGCGATGTCGCTCGGCTCGATCAGCACCGAGGCGCACGCCACGCTCGCGATTGCCATGAACCGCATCGGCGGCAAGAGCAACACGGGCGAGGGCGGTGAAGACCCGGCGCGCTACCGCAACGAACTCAAGGGCATCCCGATCAAGCAGGGCGACACGCTCAAGAGCGTGATCGGCGCGGCCAACGTCGAGGTCGACCTGCCGCTCGCGGACGGCGACTCGCTGCGTTCGCGCATCAAGCAGGTCGCGTCGGGCCGCTTCGGCGTCACCGCCGAGTACCTGCACTCGGCCGACCAGATCCAGATCAAGATGGCCCAGGGCGCCAAGCCGGGCGAGGGCGGCCAGCTGCCGGGCGGCAAGGTCACCGAATACATCGGCAAGCAGCGCTATGCCGTGCCGGGCGTGGGCCTCATCAGCCCGCCGCCGCACCACGACATCTACTCGATCGAAGACCTGGCCCAGCTCATCCACGACCTGAAGAACACCGCGCCGCATGCGAGCATCAGCGTGAAGCTGGTGAGCGAAATCGGCGTCGGCACCATCGCGGCCGGTGTGGCCAAGTGCAAGAGCGACCACGTCGTGATCGCCGGCCATGACGGCGGCACGGGCGCATCGCCCTGGTCGTCGATCAAGCACGCGGGCAGCCCGTGGGAAATCGGCCTGGCCGAGACGCAGCAGACCCTGGTGCTCAACCGCCTGCGCAGCCGCATCCGCGTGCAGGCCGACGGCCAGATGAAGACCGGCCGCGACGTCGCCATCGGCGCGCTGCTGGGTGCCGACGAGTTCGGCTTCGCCACCGCGCCGCTGGTGGTCGAGGGCTGCATCATGATGCGCAAGTGCCACCTGAACACCTGCCCGGTGGGCGTGGCCACGCAAGACCCGATCCTGCGCAAGAAGTTCTCGGGCAAGCCCGAGCACGTCGTCAACTACTTCTTCTTCGTTGCGGAAGAAGTGCGACAGATCATGGCCCAGCTCGGCATCCGCAAGTTCGACGACCTGATCGGCCGCGCCGACCTGCTCGACATGCGCAAGGGCATCGAACACTGGAAGGCCTCGGGCCTCGACTTCAGCCGCCTGTTCGCGCTGCCGAATGTGCCGGCCGAGGTGCCGCGCTTCCATGTGGAGAACCAGGACCATGGTCTCGAACGCGCGCTCGACGTGAAGCTCATCGAGAAGTCGCGTCCCGCCATCGAGAAGGGCGAGAAGGTGCAGTTCATCGAGGTGGCGCGCAACGTCAACCGCTCGGTGGGCGCCATGCTTTCGGGCGCACTGACCAAGGTGCATCCGCAGGGCCTGCCCGACGACTCGATCCGCATCCAGCTCGAAGGCACGGGCGGCCAGTCGTTCGGCGCCTTCCTGGCGCGAGGCATCACGCTGTACCTCATCGGCGACGCCAACGACTACACGGGCAAGGGCCTCTCCGGCGGCCGTGTGGTGGTGCGCCCCAGCCTCGAGTTCCGCGGTGAAGCGGCGCGCAACACCATCGTCGGCAACACGGCGCTGTACGGCGCGACCACCGGCGAGGCCTACCTGTGCGGCGTGGCCGGCGAACGCTTCGCCGTGCGCCTGTCGGGCGCCACGGCGGTCATCGAAGGCACCGGCGACCACGGCTGCGAGTACATGACCGGCGGCACGGTGGCCGTGCTCGGCAAGACGGGCCGCAACTTCGCGGCCGGCATGAGCGGCGGCGTGGCCTTCGTCTACGACGAGGACGGCCAGTTCGCCACGCGCTGCAACCTCTCGATGGTCTCGCTCGACAAGGTGCTGACCTCCGCCGAGCAGACCGCCAGCGTGCATCGCAAGATCTGGCACGGCGGCGTGACCGACGAAGCGCAGCTGAAGAAGCTGCTCGAAGAGCACCACCGCTGGACCGGCAGCAAGCGCGCGCGCGAACTGCTCGACAACTGGTCGGTGTCGCGCACGAAGTTCGTGAAGGTGTTCCCGAACGAATACAAGCGCGCGCTCGCCGAACTGCACGACCGCAAGGTCGAGCTCACGAGCAGCGGCAACAACGCGCACATCGGCCTCGAGCCGCATGCGCTGGCCCCCGCACCGCAAACGGCCCCGGCCGCAGCTTGAAGATCAACCAAAACAGAATGAATCCCTGTACGGCATGCAGCGCGTGAAACAGTCACAGCCCCTTCGGGGAACACCGCGGAACCGGCTTTGCCGGGCCGCTGGTGTTGCCCCCTTGAGGGGGGAGGCGGCTACACGCAGTGAGCAAGCAACGGGGGTGTAAAGGAATCACGATGGGAAAGATCACCGGCTTCATGGAGCATGAGCGCGTCGAGGAGGGCTACAAGCCCGTCGACGAGCGCGTCAAGCATTACAAGGAATTCGTCGTCGGCCTGAACACCGAACAGGCCAAGGTGCAGGGCGCGCGCTGCATGGACTGCGGCACGCCGTTCTGCAACAGCGGTTGCCCGGTCAACAACATCATTCCGGACTTCAACGACCTCGTGTACCGCAACGACTGGCAAAACGCCTTCGCGGTGCTCGACTCGACCAACAACTTCCCCGAGTTCACCGGCCGCATCTGCCCCGCGCCCTGCGAGGCGGCCTGCGTGCTCAACGTGAACGACGACCCGGTCGGCATCAAGTCGCTGGAGCACGCGATCATCGACCGCGCCTGGGACGAAGGCTGGGTGGCGCCGCGCGCCGCCAAGCACAAGACCGGCAAGAAGGTGGCGGTGGTGGGTTCGGGCCCGGCCGGCATGGCGGCCGCCCAGCAACTGGCGCGCGTCGGCCACGACGTGACGTTGTTCGAGAAGAACGACCGCATCGGCGGCCTGCTGCGCTACGGCATCCCCGACTTCAAGATGGAGAAGTCGCACATCGACCGGCGCGTCGAGCAGATGAAGGCCGAAGGCGTGACCTTCCGCACCGGCGTGATGGTCGGCGCCGCGAAGGATCCGCTGGGCAAGGGCTCCAAGGTCACGAACCTCGCCAAGGAAACCGTCACGCCCGAGCAGCTGCAGAAAGAGTTCGACGCCGTGGTGCTCACCGGCGGCGCCGAGCAATCGCGCGACCTGCCGGTGCCCGGTCGCGACCTCGACGGCATCCATTTCGCGATGGAGTTCCTGCCGCAGCAAAACCGCGTCAACGCGGGCGACAAGGTCAAGGGCCAGCTGCGCGCCGACGGCAAGCACGTGATCGTCATCGGCGGCGGCGACACCGGCTCCGATTGTGTGGGCACCAGCAACCGCCACGGCGCCGCGAGCGTCACGCAGTTCGAACTGATGCCGCAGCCGCCCGAGGAAGAAAACCGCCCGCTGACCTGGCCGTACTGGCCGATCAAGCTGCGCACCAGCTCCAGCCATGAAGAGGGCTGCGAGCGCGAGTTCGCGATCTCCACCAAGGAGTTCATCGGCGAGAAGGGCAAGGTCACCGGCCTGAAGACCGTTCGCGTCGAATGGAAGGACGGCAAGATGCAGGAAGTGGCCGGCAGCGAGCAGGTGCTCAAGGCCGACCTCGTGCTGCTCGCCATGGGCTTCATCAGCCCCGTGGCCACCGTGCTCGATGCCTTCGGTGTCGAGAAGGATGCACGCGGCAATGCCAAGGCGACGGTCGACTTCATCGGGGGCTATGCCACCAACGTGCCGAAGGTATTCGCCGCCGGCGACATCCGCCGCGGACAGTCGCTGGTGGTCTGGGCGATCCGCGAGGGCCGTCAAGCTGCCCGCGCGGTCGATGAATTTTTGATGGGATTCAGCGACTTGCCTCGCTGATTTTTGTTTCAGTTTCGCGGGCCCGGGTTTGTCCCCGGTATCATCCGCCGGAAACCGCATGCCGGGATGCCTGAAAGGGCGCCCGGCTTTTTTATTGAGATGGACCCAGCCGCACCACTGCCACATCCCTTTGTAGAGTTCCGCGACGTTACGTTCGGCTACGGCGCGCGCGCCATTCTCGACGGCGTGTCCTTCACCGTGCCGCGCGGCAAGGTGACGGCCCTGATGGGCGCATCGGGCGGCGGCAAGACCACCGTGCTGCGCCTGATCGGCGGACAGCAGAAGGCGCAGCGCGGCGAGGTGCTCTTCGATGGTCAGGACGTCGTCAGGTTCGACGCGACGGCGCTTTACGCGGCGCGGCGCCGAATGGGCATGCTGTTCCAGTTCGGCGCGTTGTTCACCGACATGAGCGTGTTCGACAACGTGGCCTTCCCGCTGCGCGAGCACACCCAGTTGTCCGAAGCGCTGGTGCGCGACATCGTGCTCATGAAGCTCGATGCCGTCGGCCTGCGCGGCGCGCGCGACCTGATGCCCAGCGAGGTGTCGGGCGGCATGGCGCGGCGCGTGGCGCTGGCGCGCGCGATCGCGCTCGACCCCGATCTCGTCATGTACGACGAGCCCTTCGCCGGCCTCGACCCGATCTCGCTCGGCACGGCGGCGCGGCTGATCCGACAGCTCAACGACACGCTCGGACTCACCAGCATCATCGTGTCGCACGACCTCGAGGAAACCTTCCGCATCGCCGACCACGTGATCATCCTGGCCAACGGCGGCATTGCCGCGCAGGGCACGCCCGACGAAGTGCGCGAGAGCGACGATCCGCTGGTCCATCAGTTCGTCAATGCGCTGCCCGACGGGCCGGTGCATTTCCACTACCCCGGCGTCAGCATCGAAGACGACTTCGGCAATGTGGAAGGAGGGCGCTCATGACCTGGTGGAAACCAGCCGACCTCGGCTTCGCGGTGCGCCGCCATCTGGCCAACCTGGGCTATGGCGCGAAGCTTTTCACGCGCCTGATCGGACCGGGCGCGCAGATCATGCGCCGGTTCGGGCTGGTGCGCGACCAGATCCATTTCCTGGGCAACTACTCGCTCGCGATCATCGGCGTGTCGGGGCTGTTCGTCGGCTTCGTGCTGGGGCTGCAGATGTACTACGCGCTGCAGCGCTACGGCTCGTCCGAAGCGCTCGGCCTCCTGGTCACGCTGAGTCTCGTGCGCGAGCTCGGGCCCGTGGTGGCGGCCTTGCTCTTCACCGGACGCGCCGGTACGTCGCTTACCGCGGAGATCGGCCTCATGAAGGCCGACGAGCAATTGAGCGCCATGGAGATGATGGCGGTCGATCCGGTGCAGCGCATTCTCGCGCCGCGCTTCTGGGCCGGCGTGATCACCATGCCGCTGCTGGCGGCTGTGTTCAGCGCGGTGGGCATCATGGGCGGCTACGTGGTGGGCGTGCTGATGCTGGGCGTGGACCCGGGCGCGTTCTGGGGCCAGATGCAGGGCGGCGTCGACGTATGGCGCGACGTCGGCAATGGCGTCATCAAGAGCATCGTCTTCGGCTTCACCGTGACCTTCATCGCACTGCTGCAGGGCTACGAGGCCCAGCCCACGCCCGAAGGCGTGTCGCGCGCGACCACGAAGACCGTGGTCACGGCATCGCTGGCGGTACTGGGGCTCGACTTCCTGCTCACCGCGATGATGTTCAGCATATGAACGAGTACACCCCCAGGCTTGCCCACTTCGTGTGGCCTCCTACCCCCTTGCAGGGGGCAACACCTGCAGCCCGGCAAAGCCGGTTCTGCGGTGTTTCTCGAATGAGTCAATCCGTAGGCATTTAGGAAGAGTCGATATGCAACGTTCCAACAACGACATCTGGGTGGGCCTGTTCGTGCTGATCGGCGCGGCGGCGCTGCTGTTTCTCGCGCTGCAGTCGGCCAACCTGCTGAGCCTGAATTTCCAGAAGACCTATGCGGTCACCGCGCGCTTCGACAACATCGGCGGGCTCAAGCCCCAAACCGCGGTCAAGAGCGCGGGGGTCGTGGTCGGCCGCGTGGAATCCATCGCCTTCAACGACAAGTCCTTTCAGGCCGACGTGACGCTGGCTTTGCAAAACCGTTACAGTTTTCCCAAGGACAGCTCGCTCAAGATCCTGACCAGTGGCCTGCTCGGCGAGCAGTACATCGGAATCGAGGCGGGCGCCGAGGAGAAGGCACTGCAGGCCGGCGACACCATCACTTCGACCCAATCGGCCGTGGTGCTGGAGAACCTGATCAGCCAGTTCCTGTACAGCAAGGCGGCCGAAGGCAATTCTTCGACGCCTGGAACAGCCAATAAGAAATGAAAACACGAGCCCCTCTTTTTGCTGCTATGAATAACGTAGCAAGCCATGCGCGCTGGATGAGCGCAGCAGCCGTCTTTGCGCTGGTGGCCGGTTGCGCCACCGGCCCCAACGCCAATCCGGCCGACCCGTTCGAGCCATTCAACCGCGGTGTTTCGCGCTTCAACGACACCGTCGACGACGCGGTGCTCGTCCCCGTGGCCACGGCCTACCAGAAGGCGCTGCCCTCGATGGTGCGCACCGGCGTGAACAACTTCTTCTCCAACATCGGCGATGTCTGGAGCCTGGCCAACAACGTGGCCCAGTTGAAGCTGCAGAATAGCGCCGAGACCTTCATGCGGCTGAACGTCAACACCTTCTTCGGCCTCGGCGGCCTGCTGGACGTTGCGACCGAAGCGGGCATTCCCCGCCACGAGGAAGACTTTGGCCAGACGCTGGGCTACTGGGGGGTCGGCTCCGGCCCATATGTCGTGCTGCCGCTGCTGGGCCCCTCGACGGTGCGCGACACTGCGGCCAAGCCGCTCGACATGTACGGCGATCCGCTGGGCCATGTGAGCGACATCCCCTGGCGCAATTCGCTGACGGTGCTGCGCGTCGTCGACACGCGTTCGCAGTACCTGCGCGCCGGCCGCCTGCTCGGCGACGCGGCGCTCGACAAGTATTCGTTCACGCGCGATGCGTTCCTGCAGCACCGCCGCAGCCAGGTCTACGACGGCAATCCGCCCAGCGATGGCGGCGGCAGCGACGGCAGCGACGGCAGCGACAAGTAAGCCGAGGAGCAGCATGGAGGGAAGGCTGCTTGCATCCGGTTGCAAGGCTTCACCTCCCGGACAGGAACCCGGTCGGCCCCATGCGCCTCGAATCCGTTCCTGTTTCAGCATCCGGCTTTTCCGGATGCCTGTGGATTTTCAAATTTGAATGAGGGACTCTCCATGAACGACAAGACCTTGCAACGTCGCGATCTCGGCCGCCTGGTGCTGGCCGGTGCCCTGCTGTTCGGTGCGGCTTTCGCATTCGTCCTGCCCGCCCGTGCCGCCGACGAAGCGCCCGATGCGCTCGTCAAGCGCCTCTCGACCGACGTGCTCGAGACGATCAAGGCCGACTCGTCCATCAAGTCGGGCGACGTCAACAAGATCATGCTGCTGGTCGACAGCAAGATCATGCCCAACGTCAACTTCCAGCGCATGACGGCCTCGGCCGTCGGCCCGGCCTGGCGCACGGCCACGCCAGAGCAGCAGAAGCGCCTGCAGGAAGAATTCAAGACCCTGCTGGTGCGCACCTATGCCGGCGCGCTCGACCAGGTGACCGACCAGACCGTCACCATCCGTCCGTTCCGCGGCTCGCCCGACGACAAGGACGTGCTGGTGCGCACCGAGGTCAAGGGCCGCGGCGATCCGGTCCAGCTCGACTACCGCCTCGAGAAGACCCCCGGCCAGGGCGCCGGCTGGAAGGTCTACAACCTGAATGTGCTGGGCGTCTGGCTGGTCGACACCTACCGCACCCAGTTCGCGCAGGAAATCAACAAGAGCGGTGTCGACGGCCTGATCGCCGCACTGGCCGCGCGCAACAAGGGCAACGGCAAGAGCTGACCGGAGCGCACGATGCTGGTCCTGCCGACCCGACTCACCCACGACGAGGCCCCCGCCTGCATGCGCATGCTGCAGCAGGGGCTGAAGGGCCAGGTCGACTCGTCGTCCACCGTGGTCGACGCGACCGCGCTGGCCCAGTTCGATTCGTCGGCGCTGGCCGTGCTGCTCGAATGCCGGCGCGAATCCAGCGCCCTGGGACGCGGCTTTTCCGTCAAGGGCCTCTCGCCCCGGCTGCGCGAGCTGGCCGCGCTGTACGGCATTGCGGGCCTTTTGCCCGCGGCGCCCTGACATTGTTGGCCCCCCGGCTTTTCACTCCGCTTTGCTGCGTGTAATTCGCCACCCCCCGAGGGGGACGCGCGGCCCGCCTTGGGGCGGCCCGGCGGCGGCCGCATGAGGGTATCGGGCCGCTGCGCGGCAGCTTGTAAAGCGGCCCCTTAAAATCGCGGGCTCCCATGCCCGCGATCTCATTCCAATCGGTCTCCAAGACCTATCCCCCCTCCAGACAGCAGAAAGCCCAAGGCAAGCAAGGGCTGAAGGCGGTCGACGAGGTCAGCTTCCAGATCGAGCCGGGCGAGTTCTTCGGCCTGCTCGGCCCGAACGGCGCGGGCAAGACCACCCTCATCAGCATGCTCGCGGGGCTTTCGCGCCCCACGGCCGGCGCCATCAGCGTCCACGGCTTCGACGTGCAGCGCGATTACGCCGAGGCACGCCGCCAGCTCGGCATCGTGCCGCAGGAGCTGGTGTTCGACCCCTTCTTCAACGTGCGCGAATCGCTGCGCATCCAGTCGGGCTACTTCGGCATCAAGAACAACGACGACTGGATCGACGAGCTGCTGCACAGCCTGGGCCTCGCCGACAAGGCCGGCGCCAACATGCGCCAGCTTTCGGGTGGCATGAAGCGCCGCGTGCTTGTGGCGCAGGCGCTGGTGCACAAGCCGCCGGTGATCGTGCTCGACGAGCCCACGGCCGGCGTCGACGTCGAATTGCGCCAGACGCTCTGGCAGTTCGTCGCCCGGCTCAACAAGCAGGGCAGCACCGTGCTGCTGACCACCCATTACCTCGAAGAAGCCGAGGCGCTGTGCAGCCGCATCGCGATGCTCAAGCTCGGCAAGGTGATCGCGCTCGACCGCACCAGCGAACTGTTGAAGTCGGCCGCGAGCAACGTACTGCGCTTCAAGACCGACGCCATGCTGCCCTGGGCCATCGCCCAGCATGCGCGCATCACCGGGCGCATCGTGCAGCTGCCGGCGCAGAACGCCCATGAAGTCGAACAACTGCTGGCCGCGATCCGCGAAGCCGGCGTCGCGGTGGAAGACGTGGAAATGCGCAAGGCCGATCTCGAAGACGTGTTCATCGACCTGATGGCCGGCGAGCAGACGCCGCTGGAGGTGGCGCGATGAGCGCCGCGCCGGGCCGCCCCAAGCAAGCGAAGCTCCCCCTCGGGGGGAAGCGAGGACACGCAGTGCCGAGCAAGGGGGCTCCATGATGGCCGTGACCGGTTGGCGCGCGCTGCTCTACAAGGAGACGCTGCGCTTCTGGAAGGTCGGGTTCCAGACCGTCGGTGCGCCGGTGCTCACCGCGCTGCTGTACCTCATGGTGTTCGGCCATGTGCTCGAGGGCCGCGTGACGGTCTACGGCACCGTCGGCTACACGGCCTTCCTCGTGCCGGGCCTCGTGATGATGAGCGTGCTGCAGAACGCGTTCGCCAACAGCTCGTCCTCGATCATCCAGAGCAAGATCATGGGCAACCTGGTGTTCGTGCTGCTCACGCCGCTGTCGCACTGGGGCTGGTTCTTCGCCTACGTGGGCTCGTCGGTCATCCGCGGGCTGGCCGTGGGGCTGGGCGTGTTCGCGGTCACGGTCTTCTTCGCGATGCCGAACTTCGTGGCGCCGGTCTGGATCGTCGTTTTCGCGCTGCTGGGCGCCGCGATGCTCGGCACGCTCGGGTTGATCGCCGGCCTCTGGGCCGAGAAGTTCGACCAGATGGCGGTGTTCCAGAACTTCCTGATCATGCCCATGACCTTCCTGTCGGGCGTGTTCTATTCGATCGGCTCGCTGCCGCCTTTCTGGCAGAGCGTGAGCCACCTGAACCCGTTCTTCTACATGATCGACGGCTTCCGCTACGGCTTCTTCGGCGTGAGCGATGCATCGCCCTGGCTCAGCCTGGGCATCGTCGGCACCGCGTGGCTGGCGGTGAGCGCCATCGCTGTCCATCTCCTGCGCATCGGCTACAAAATCCGAGGCTGAACGCTTCTTCTCCAGACCCCATGACCGCCGAACAACTCCAGGCCCTGATCCAGTCCCACCTCCCGTGCGAGCACATCACGCTCGAGGGCGATGGCCGGCATTGGTATGCCACCATCGTCTCGGCCGAATTCGAGGGCAAGCGCGCGATCCAGCGCCATCAGCGGGTCTACGCCACCCTCGGTGCGAAAATGCACACCGACGAGGTGCATGCGCTTTCGATGAAGACCTACACGCCGGCCGAATGGGCGGCGGTGGAAAAATAACTCCCCGGCCCTCGCAGGCCCCTGATTTCGCTGGAATTTCGATGGACAAACTTCTGATTCGCGGCGGGCGAGAGCTCCGCGGCGAAGTACTCATTTCCGGCGCCAAGAACGCCGCGCTGCCCGAACTGTGCGCGGCGCTGCTGACCGACCAGCCCGTGACGCTGCACAACGTGCCGCGCCTGCAGGACGTGTCGACCATGCTCAAGCTGGTGCGCAACATGGGCGTCGTGGCCGAGCGCGGCCAGGATGGGAAGGACGGCGGCACGGTGCGCCTGAATGCCGGCGACCTGAACAACCCGGAAGCGCCTTATGAGCTGGTGAAGACCATGCGCGCCTCCGTGCTGGCCCTGGGTCCGCTGCTGGCGCGCTTCGGCCATGCCAAGGTGTCGCTGCCCGGCGGCTGCGCCATCGGCTCGCGGCCGGTCGACCAGCACATCAAGGGCCTGCAGGCCATGGGCGCCGAGATCGTGGTCGACCACGGCTACATGGTCGCGCGCCTGCCCGAAGGCCGCACCCGCCTGAAGGGCGCGCGCATCCTGACCGACATGGTTACCGTCACCGGCACCGAGAACTTTCTGATGGCCGCCGCACTGGCCGAGGGCGAGACGCTGCTCGAGAACGCCGCGCAGGAGCCCGAGATCGTCGACCTGGCCGAAATGCTGATCCGCATGGGCGCCAAGATCGAAGGCCACGGCACCAGCCACATCCGCATCCAGGGCGTCGAGAAGCTGCACGGCTGCGAACACGCCGTGGTGGCCGACCGCATCGAGGCCGGCACCTTCCTGTGCGCCGTCGCGGCCACGGGCGGCGAGGCCTTCCTGCGCCACGCGCGCGGCGACCACATGGACGCCGTGATCGACAAGCTGCGCGACGCGGGCTGCACCGTCGCCTGCGAGAAGGACGGCGTGCGCGTCAGCTCCAAGGGTCCGGCCTGCGAACATCTGAAGGCACAGAGCTTCAGCACCACCGAATACCCCGGCTTCCCGACCGACATGCAGGCCCAGTTCATGGCCCTGAACGTGATCGCGCGCGGCGCCTCGATGGTCACCGAAACCATCTTCGAGAACCGCTTCATGCACGTGAACGAGATGGTTCGCCTGGGCGCCAACATCCACGTCGAGGGCAAGGTCGCGATGGTCGAGGGCGTGCAGCAGCTCTCGGGCGCGACCGTGATGGCCACCGACCTGCGCGCTTCGGCCAGCCTGGTCATCGCCGGCCTCGTGGCCGAGGGCGAAACCCTGATCGACCGCATCTACCACCTCGACCGGGGCTACGACCGCATGGAAGCCAAGCTGCGCGGCCTGGGCGCCGACATCGAACGACTGACCGGAGCCGCCGCATGATCACCCTGGCGCTTTCCAAGGGCCGCATCTTCGAAGAAACGATGCCCCTGCTGGCGGCCGCCGGCATCGAGGTCACCGAAGACCCCGAGAAGTCGCGCAAGCTCATTCTTGGCACCACCCGCCCCGACGTTCGCGTGGTGCTGGTGCGCGCCTCCGACGTGCCCACCTACGTGCAGTACGGCGGCGCCGACCTCGGCGTGACCGGGCTCGACGTGCTGCTCGAACACGGCAACCAGGGCCTGTACCAGCCGCTCGATCTGCGCATCGCGGCCTGCCGCCTCAGCGTGGCCGTGCGCGCCGACTACGACTACGCCTCGGCCGTGAAGCAGGGCTCGCGCCTGCGTGTGGCGACCAAGTACGTGGGCCTGTCGCGCGACTTCTTCGCCAGCAAGGGCGTGCACGTCGACCTGATCAAGCTCTACGGCAGCATGGAGCTGGCGCCGCTCACGGGCCTGGCCGACGCCATCGTCGACCTGGTTTCGACCGGCAACACGCTCAAGGCCAACCACCTCGTCGAGGTGGAACGCATCATGGACATCAGCGCCCGGCTGGTGGTCAACCAGGCGGCGCTCAAGCTCAAGCGCGAGCCCATCCGCCGCATCATCGACGCGTTCGCGTCGGCCATTCCTTCCGCCTGAACATCACGCACATGACTCTGAAAGCAGCCCCCGCCCGACTGTCCACGACTTCAGCCAGCTTCGACGCTGAATTCAAGGCGCGGCTGCATTGGTCCGCGGACGCGGATGCGGCCATCGAGAAGGTGGTGGCGGACATCCTCGCCGACGTTCAAACGCGTGGCGACGTTGCGGTGCTGGAGTACACGAATCGCTTCGACAAGCTCGACGCGAAGACGCTGCCCGAGCTGGAGCTGACCCAGGCCGAACTGAAGGCCGCCTTCGAGTCGCTGCCCGCAGCGCAGCGCGACGCGCTCGAAGCCGCCGCACGCCGCGTGCGCAGCTACCACGAGGCCCAGAAGAAGGCCTCGGGCGAGAGCTGGAGCTACCGCGACGCCGACGGCACGCTGCTCGGCCAGAAGGTCACGCCGCTCGACCGTGTCGGCATCTACGTGCCGGGCGGCAAGGCCGCCTATCCGTCGAGCGTGCTGATGAACGCCATTCCCGCGCACGTCGCGGGCGTCGCCGAAATCATCATGGTCGTGCCGACGCCGAAGGGCGAGAAGAACCAGCTCGTGCTGGCCGCCGCCTACGCGGCCGGCGTGACGCGTGCCTTCACCATCGGCGGCGCACAAGCCGTGGCCGCGCTGGCCTACGGCACCGCGACCGTCCCCGCCGTCGACAAGATCACCGGTCCCGGCAACGCCTACGTGGCCGCAGCCAAGCGCCGCGTGTTCGGCACCGTGGGCATCGACATGATCGCGGGCCCGAGCGAAATCCTCGTGTTGGCCGACGGCACCACGCCGCCCGAGTGGGTGGCGATGGACCTGTTCAGCCAGGCCGAGCACGACGAGCTGGCGCAGAGCATCCTGCTGTGCCCCGACGCCGCCTACATCGACCGCGTGCAGGCCGAGATCGATCGCCTGCTGCCCACCATGCCGCGCGCCGAAATCATCGCCGCCTCGCTCAACGGCCGCGGCGCGCTGATCCACACGAAGAGCATGGAAGAGGCCTGCGAGATCAGCAACCGCATCGCGCCCGAGCACCTGGAAGTCAGCAGCAGCGAACCGAATCGCTGGGAGCCGCTGCTGCGCCACGCCGGCGCGATCTTCCTGGGCGCCTTCACCAGCGAGAGCCTGGGCGACTACTGCGCCGGGCCGAACCACGTGCTGCCGACCAGCGGCACGGCGCGCTTCTCGAGCCCGCTGGGCGTCTACGACTTCCAGAAGCGCTCCAGCCTGATCGAGGTCAGCGAGGCCGGCGCCCAGGCGCTCGGCCCGGTCGCCGTCACGCTGGCCGAGGGCGAGGGCCTGCAGGCGCACGCCGAGGCCGCCCGCATGCGGCTGCGTAAGATCTGAACTCCAACAACAACCCGTCCTCGGGAGGAGCAAGCAAGATGATCGGTCGTCTCTTCGGTTCGCGCCTGTTCAGGTTCGCCGCGACTGCCATTGCGGGGGCCGCGCTGTTGGCCGCCTGCAGCCAGATGCCGCAGGCTCCGCGCGAATCGGCCGCCGCCAGCGCCACGTCCAGCGCCGCCGCGCCGGCCGCACCCGCGCCGCAGCTTGGCACGCAATGGGGCGAGGGCATCGAATCGAAGACCCGCACCGTCGTCGCCAAGCGCCTGTCCGACCGGCCGGACGACGTGGCCTCGGTGGGCTACAACGAGGCCTCCGCCGTGCGCCGCGCGGTGGGCAGCAATCCCGAGCGGCGGCTCAACCTGCTGCTGGCCGATGGCGATGTCGAATGGTCCGTGCTCGACGAGGACGGCCGTCCGCTGCCCCTGCAGCGCACCCGCCGGGGCAGCGGCGGGGAGGACATGTTCCGTCTCGCCGGTGTCGAAGGCGCGCGCTACACACTGCGCTTTCGCAACCTGAGCGAGCGCAGCTACGAAGTGATCGCCACCGTCGACGGCCTCGACGTGCTCAACGGCAAGCCCGGCAGCATGCGCAACGGCGGCTACGTGCTGCGGCCGCTGCAGTCGCTGACCATCGAGGGCTTTCGCAAGAGCCAGAACGAGGTGGCCGCCTTCCGTTTTTCAGCGCCCGGCCGCGCCTACGCTGCGAACACCGAAGCCGGCGACGTGCGCAACGTCGGCGTGATCGGTGCAGCGCTGTTCGAGCTCGAAGAGCGCGACACCCCGCGCCGCCAGCGCCGCGGCGCCGACCCGTCGCAGCCCAGCGCCTTCCCGGCCGACGGCGCCTACGCGCCTCCGCCGCGCTACCGCAAGTGATGCCGATGAAGCGTGCCGCGTTCCTGCTGCTCGCACTCGCCGTCGCCTCCGGCGCGCAGGCCATGAGCATCCGCGAGCTGCGCACGCTCGAGGCCAACGAAAAGGAGGGCAAGGCCTACGCCAGCTACTACCTGGTCGGCGTGCTCGAAGGCCTGCGCGAAGGCGTCGAATCTTCGCAGCGCAACGGCCAGAAGCCGCTGTTCTGCGTCGAGGGCCGCCGCCTCGAACCCTCCATGGCCCGTTCGCTCTACCAGACCGAGCTGACCCGCAACGCCGACAGTTACGAAGCCGACATGCCCGTGCAACTGGTCATGTCCGGCGCCCTCAAGAACAGCTATCACTGCACCCGATGACCGCTCCCGAATCCGCTCGCCCGCCGTTCGACCGCATCCGCCACGACGTGCGGGCCATGCATGGCTATGCGGTGCAGGACGCGCGCGGCTTCATCAAGCTCGACGCCATGGAAAACCCCTTCGGCCTGCCGCCCGCGCTGCAGGCCGAACTCGGCACGCGGCTCGGCGCGCTGGCGCTCAACCGCTACCCCGGCGACCGTGGCGCCGACCTGCGCAGCGCGCTGGCGGCACATGCGCAAATGCCTGAAGGCTTCGCGCTGATGCTGGGCAACGGGTCGGACGAACTGATCTCGCTGCTGGCCATCGCCTGCGACCTGCCGGGTGCGGCCGTGCTGGCACCCGTGCCCGGCTTCGTGATGTACGCCATGAGCGCGAAGCTCCAGGGCCTGAAGTTCGTTGGCGTGCCGCTCACGGCCGACTTCGAGCTCGATGAGGCCGCCATGCTGGCCGCCATCGAGCGCGAGAAGCCCGCCATCGTCTATCTCGCGTACCCCAACAACCCGACCGCCAACCTCTGGGACGACGCCGTCCTCGAGAAGATCGTCGAAGCCCAGGGCGCGCAGGGCGGCCTGGTGGTGATCGACGAGGCCTACCAGCCCTTTGCCGCCCGCAGCTACATCGACCGGCTGGCGAAGCACGGCCACGTGCTGCTGATGCGCACGCTCAGCAAGTTCGGGCTGGCCGGCATCCGCCTGGGCTACATGATGGGTCCGGCCGCGCTGGTCGCCGAGATCGACAAAGTGCGCCCGCCCTACAACATCAGCGTGCTCAACTGCGAGGCTGCGCTGTTCGCGCTGGAGCATGCCGACGTGTTCGAGGCCCAGGCCCGGCAGATCCGCGAGGAGCGCGAGCGCCTGATGACGGGGCTCGGCCGCCTGCCCGGCGTGAAGACCTGGCCCAGCGACGCCAACATGATCCTCCTGCGCGTGCCCGATGCCGCCAGGACTTTTGAGGGTATGAAGGCTCGCGGCGTTCTGGTGAAGAACGTTTCTAAAATGCATGAACTGCTCGCGAACTGCCTGCGTCTCACCGTCGGAACGGCCGACGAGAATGCGCGGATGCTCGCGGCACTCGAAGCCTCACTATGACCACCCCCCAGATTGCCGATCGCACAGCGACGGTCACCCGCAACACCGCCGAGACGAAGATCACCGTCAGCGTGAACCTCGACGGCACCGGCCGCGCCAAGCTTTCCACCGGCATCGGCTTCTTCGACCACATGCTCGACCAGATCGCCCGCCACGGGCTGATCGACCTCGACATCGACTGCAAGGGCGACCTGCACATCGACGGGCACCACACGGTGGAAGACGTGGGCATCACGCTGGGCCAGGCCGTGGCCAAGGCCGTCGGCGACAAGAAAGGCATCCGCCGCTACGGCCATGCCTATGTGCCGCTCGACGAGGCGCTGAGCCGTGTCGTCATCGACTTCTCGGGCCGTCCGGGCCTCGTGATGCACGTGCCTTTCACCAGCGGGATGATCGGCACCTTCGACAGCCAGCTCACCTACGAGTTCTTCCAGGGTTTCGTGAACCACGCCTTCGTCTCGCTGCACATCGACAACCTCAAGGGCGTCAATGCGCATCACCAGTGCGAGACGGTGTTCAAGGCTTTTGCGCGCGCCATGCGCGGCGCGCTCGAAATCGATCCCCGCTCCGTCGGGGTCATTCCATCGACCAAGGGTTCGCTCTGAAGCCCGCCAGCGAACAGCTATGAAATCTGTAGCAGCAAATACCGTCGCGGTCGTCGACTACGGCATGGGCAACCTGCACTCGGTGTCGCAGGCCGTTCGCCATGCGGCCGACCAGGTGGGCGTGGAGGTGTTCGTCACCTCCGACCCCGACGTGGTCCGCAAGGCGACCCGTGTGGTGCTGCCGGGGCAGGGCGCCATGCCCGACTGCATGCGCGAGCTGCGCGACTCCGGCCTTCAGGAATCGGTGCTCGAAGCGGCCGCCAGCAAGCCGCTGTTCGGCGTGTGCGTGGGCATGCAGATGATGCTGTCGCATAGCGACGAAGGCCCGACCGACGGCTTGGGCCTCATTCCAGGTGAAGTCGTCAAATTCGACCTGGCCGGGCGCCTGCAGGCCGACGGCAGCCGTTTCAAGGTGCCGCAGATGGGCTGGAACCAGGTGCGCCAGGCCCAGCCGCATCCGGTGTGGGCGGGCGTGCCCGACCTGAGCTATTTTTACTTCGTGCACAGCTTCTATGCCCGTCCGGCGGACCCCAAACACAGCGTGGGCGAGGCGGAATACGGCGCGAGCTTTACCGCGGCCATCGCACGCGATAACATTTTTGCCACCCAGTTCCACCCGGAGAAGAGTGCGGACCACGGGTTGCAGCTCTATCGCAATTTCCTCCACTGGAAACCCTGAACCTATTTTTCCGACCGGGCCGACACTCCCACAGCCCGGATCCCGCACACTCGCGTCACTTCCATGCTCCTCATTCCCGCCATTGATCTCAAAGACGGCCACTGCGTTCGCCTCAAACAGGGCGACATGGACCAGTCCACCATCTTCAGCGAAGACCCTGCCGCCATGGCCCGCAAGTGGGTCGAGGCCGGCGCGCGCCGGCTGCACCTGGTCGACCTGAATGGCGCCTTCGCCGGCAAGCCGCAGAACCACGCGGCGATCAAGGCGATCCTGAAAGAGGTGGGCGACGACATCCCGGTGCAACTCGGCGGCGGCATCCGCGACCTCGACACCATCGAGCGCTACATCGACGACGGCCTGCGCTACGTGATCATCGGCACCGCCGCGGTCAAGAACCCCGGCTTCCTGAAGGACGCCTGCAGCGCCTTCGGCGGCCACATCATCGTGGGCCTGGACGCCAAGGACGGCAAGGTCGCCACCGACGGCTGGAGCAAGCTCACGGGCCACGAGGTGGCCGACCTGGGCAAGAAGTTCGAGGACTACGGCGTCGAATCGATCATCTACACCGACATCGGCCGCGACGGCATGCTCTCGGGCATCAACATCGAGGCCACCGTCAAGCTCGCGCAGGCGCTGACCATCCCCGTGATCGCCTCGGGCGGCCTGTCGAACATGGCCGACATCGACAAGCTCTGCGAAGTCGAGTCCGACGGCGTGGAAGGTGTGATCTGCGGCCGCGCGATCTACTCGGGCGACCTCGACTTCGCCGCCGCGCAGGCCCGCGCGGACGAACTGGCGGCCTGACGCATTGCCGGCGCCGCCCTGGGCGGGCGTGCCGGTTCCTGTTCAGGCTCGGCTTCATCGAGGTCTTGATCGCCTGCCAGCAGGCTCAGCATGACCCCGGCCAGGACGATGGCCAGTCCGAGTACCGCCACTGCTTCCAGAAAGAATTTCATGGCGCCATGCCGTTGAGATGCCCCAGGGTTCCTCAGGCAATTGGATGAAATCCTCCTGACCGTTCGCTGAGTAAGAAAACGTCAGGCCGCGCCCTGAAAAGAAGCTATTCGGACTTCACCGACATCGTCTGGATGATCGTTTCCAGCTGCTCGCTCATCGGCAGATTGATGCTCTCCCCCGAAGGCAGCTTGCGCAGGAACCAGCGCTTGTACTGCCGATGGATCTCGCCGTCTTCCGCCAGTACCTGGAAAGTGTCGATGACCAACTTGTTCAACTGCGGATCGTCCTTGCGGTACATGATCCCGTAGGGGTCGTAGGAGAGGAAATCGCCGACCACCTCATAGTTGGCCTTGGCGGCGTCCTGCGCGATCAGGCCGTAGAGCAGCACGTCGTCGGTCGCGAAGGCGTCGGCCTGGCCGCTCTTCACCAGCGCGAACGACTCCGCGTGGTCGCGCGCCACCCGCAGGTCGATGTTCAGCTTGAACTTTTCCGACAGGTCGCGCAGCGTCTTCTCGTTCGTGGTGCCGGCCGTCACCGCCACCTTCTTGCCCGCGAGGTCGCGGAACGACTTGATCGGCGAGCCCTTCTTCACCAGCACCTTGGTACCCGAGACGAACATCGTCGGTGAGAAGCTCACGCGCTTCTGGCGCTCGAGGTTGTTGGTGGTCGAGCCGCATTCCAGGTCGACCTTGCCGCTCGCGACCGCGTCGATGCGCGAGTCGGGCGTGACGGGCACCCACTTGATGGTGAGGCTCTTGTTCACCGCGTCCTCGATGGCCGTCACCAGCGCGCGGCAAAGCTCGATCGAATAGCCGATCGGCTCCTTGCGCGCATTGAGGTACGAGAACGGCACCGACGATTCGCGGTAGCCGATGGTGATGGCACCCGTCTCGCGCGCCTTGGCAAGAGTGCCGGTCAGCGCGGTGGGGGCTTGCTCCTGCGCCTGTGCCGGCCTTGCAGGCACGAGCATGGCGGCCGTCAGCAGCAGTACGGCGAGAAAAACCGACGGCGTGGCCTTGGGCTTCATGGCGCGCCTCACGCGTGTGCGGGGTGGGCGAGGGTGGCCGCCGCCTCTTCGTCGATCGCGCGGGCGTTGACCTCGGCATCGCGCTCGGACATCAGTTCGCCCTCCCACTTGGCGACCACCGCGGTGGCAATGGAGTTGCCCACCGCATTGGTGGCCGAGCGGCCCATGTCGAGGAAAGTGTCCACGCCCAAAATCAGCAGCAGGCCGGCTTCGGGAATGTCGAAGTGGTTCAGCGTGGCGGCGATCACCACCAGCGAGGCGCGCGGCACGCCGGCCATGCCCTTGGACGTGAGCATGAGGATCAGCAGCATCGTGATCTGCGTGCTGATCGGCATGTGGATGTTGTAGGCCTGGGCGATGAAGAGCACCGCGAAGGTGCAGTACATCATCGAGCCGTCGAGGTTGAACGAGTAGCCCATCGGCATCACGAAGCTCGAGATCTTGCGCTTCACGCCGAAACGGTCGAGCGCCTGCAGGATCTTCGGGTAGGCCGCTTCGGAGCTCGCGGTGGCGAACGACAGCAGGAAGGCTTCCTTGATGAGTACCAGCAGCTTGAACACGCGCGGGCCGAGGAACAGGAAGCCCGCCAGGATCAGCACGCTCCACAGCACGAACAGGCCCAGGTAGAAGTCGCCCATGAACACCGCGAACTTCAGCAGGATGCTCAGGCCGTTGACAGCCACCGTGGCGGCCATGGCGGCCAGCACCGCCAGGGGGGCGAGCTTCATCACGTAGCCGGTGATCTTGAGCATCGCGTGCGACAGCTCCTCGATGGCCGCCACCAGTGTCTTGGCCTTGTCGCCCAGCGAGGCCAGCGCCACGCCGAAGAACATCGAGAACACCACGATCTGCAGGATCTCGTTGTTCGCCATGGCCTCGACGAACGACTTGGGCACCGTGTGGCTCACGAAGTCCTTCAGCGTGAACTTGGCGGTGGCCAGGTTGGCCGAGGCGCCGATGTCGGGCAGCGGCAGGCCCAGGTTCTCGCCGGGCTTGAGCAGGTTGGCCATGACCAGGCCGATCACCAGCGAGATCAGCGAGGCGGTCAGGAACCAGCCGATGGCCTTGCCGAACACGCGGCCGACCGACTTGGCGTCGCCCATGTGCGCGATGCCCACCACCAGCGTGGAGAACACCAGCGGGCCGATCAGCATCTTGATCAGGCGCAGGAACACGTCCGAGACGATGGAGACGTAATCTGCAATTTCTTTCGCGGCCTTTTTGTCCGGAAAGCTCGAGAAGATCATGTAGCCGACGACGATGCCGAGCACCATCGCGATCAGGATCCATGCGGCCATCGGCAGCTTCTTCATGCGTATCCCCTTTTTGTCTGTCGTGTGAGAGTGATTTTCGAGTGCACGGGGCCGACTTGCATGCTGTCCCCCGATGCAAGCGGCCACAGGGTATCCAAGAAGGCCCCGTGCACGCAATGGGCCCTTGATGCCAATTCCGTGCCACCGCGCGGTCGCTGCCTACAATTCCGGGCATGGAAACCAGCCTGATCGAGTTCCGCGGCCAGCCCGCCATCCGCGCCACGGGCGCCGATGGAAGCACCCTGACCGTTGCATTGCATGGCGCCCAAGTGCTCTCGTGGGCCACGGCCAGCGGGGTGGAGCGACTTTATCTGAGTCCGCGCGCGGTGTTCGACGGGCAGGCCGCCATTCGCGGCGGCGTGCCCATCTGCTGCCCCCAGTTCAACCAGCGCGGCATGCTGCCCAAGCATGGATTCATGCGCAATTTGCCTTGGTCGCAAGCGGCCGCCGATGCGCCGCAGACGCTGCGGTTGACGCTGCGCGACAACGAAGCCACCCGGAGGCTCTGGCCGCACGCTTTTGAGGCACGGCTGGAAGCGACCCTGTCCGCCGGCGGGCTGCGCACCACGCTCACGCTCGTCAACATCGACCATGCGCCCTGGACCTTTGCGGCCGCGCTGCACACCTATCTGCGCGTCGACGACATCGCCCACGTGCGCCTCGAAGGCCTGCAGGGCGCCAACCGCTGGGATTCGCTGCGCGACGACCGTCATGTGGAAACCGCCGCGGCGCTGCATTTCGACGCGGAATTCGACAGCGTCTACGCTGCACCCGCCAAGCCGCTGCGCCTCGTGCAGCCAGGCAGCACGCTCGAAATCGCACAAAGCGCGAGCTGCAGCGAAACCGTGGTCTGGAACCCCGGTGCCGTGCTCGGAGCGAAACTCGCCGACATGCCCGAAGACGGCTTCCGCCACATGCTCTGCGTCGAGGCGGCCCGCATCGACGAGCCCGTCCTGCTGGCGCCCGGCGCCCAATGGCAGGGCTGGCAACAGCTCCGCGTTCTCTGATCTCCTACCGGTTCATTTTTTCATGCTTGCCAAACGCATCATTCCCTGCCTCGACGTCACCGGCGGCCGCGTCGTCAAGGGCGTCAACTTCCTCGAACTGCGCGATGCGGGCGACCCCGTCGAGATCGCCGCGCGCTACAACGCGCAGGGCGCCGACGAACTCACCTTCCTCGACATCACCGCCACCAGCGACGGACGCGACCTGATCCTGCCGATCATCGAGGCCGTGGCTTCGCAGGTCTTCATTCCGCTGACCGTGGGCGGCGGCGTGCGCACCGTGGCCGACGTGCGCCGGCTGCTCAACGCGGGCGCCGACAAGACCAGCTTCAACTCGGCCGCCATCTCGGATCCGCAGGTGATCAACGACGCCTCGCAGAAATACGGTTCGCAGTGCATCGTGGTCGCCATCGACGCCAAGCGCCGCAGCCCCGAAGAGGCCGCCACGCGTGGGGCGGGCTGGGACGTGTACAGCCACGGCGGGCGCAAGAACACCGGCCTCGACGCCGTCGAATGGGCCGCCGAGATGGCGCGCCGCGGCGCCGGCGAGATCCTGCTCACCAGCATGGACCGCGACGGCACCAAGAGCGGCTTCGACCTGGAACTGACCCGCGCCGTGAGCAATGCCGTCAACGTGCCGGTGATCGCCTCGGGCGGCGTCGGCAGCCTCGACGACCTGGCCGACGGCATCCAGACCGGCGGCGCTGATGCAGTGCTGGCGGCCAGCATCTTCCACTACGGCGAGCACACGGTGGGCGAGGCCAAAGCCCGCATGGCCGCGCGGGGCATTCCCGTGCGGATCGACCGTTGAACGTGCCTCAAGGGTCTTTTCCCATCCCCGACAATACCGCGATGAATTGGCTCGATGAAGTGAAGTGGGATGCGAGCGGCCTGGTGCCCGTGATCGCGCAGGAACAAGGCAGCAACGACGTGCTGATGTTCGCCTGGATGAACCGCGAGGCGCTCGAAAAGACCGCCGAGCTCGGCCGCGCGGTGTATTTCAGCCGCTCGCGCAACAAGCTCTGGTTCAAGGGCGAGGAATCGGGCCACGTGCAGACCGTGCACGAGATCCGCCTCGACTGCGACAACGACGTGGTGCTGCTCAAGGTCACCCAGCTCGGCCACGAGCCCGGCATCGCCTGCCACACCGGCCGCCACAGCTGCTTCTTCAGCAAGTACGAGAACGGCGGCTGGACCGTGGTCGAACCCGTCTTGAAAGACCCGGAGTCGATCTACAAATGACGGCCACAGTGAACCACAGCACCTCCGACGCCCTTGCACGCCTTGCCTCGGTCATCGAAAGCCGCCTGCCCGCGCGCGGAGGCGATCCCGAGAAGAGCTACGTCGCGCGCCTGTTGCACAAGGGCCCCGACGCCTTCCTCAAGAAGATCGGCGAGGAAGCCACCGAGGTCGTGATGGCCGCCAAGGACGCCGACCACGGCGGCGACCGCTCCAAAATAGTGAACGAAGTGGCCGACCTATGGTTCCACACCATGGTGGCGCTGGCGCACTACGGTTTTTCCCCCGCCGACGTCACCGCGGAACTCGAGCGTCGCGAGGGCACCAGCGGCATCGAGGAAAAAGCGCTGCGCAAGGTGCAGGCGCGGGAATCCGAAGCCTCCAACGATTGAAAGGACATCGACCATGGCCAACGACATCGTGAACGTGGAACCCGACGACTCCCTCAAGACCTGGGGCTGGGTCAGTTACATCCTGCACCTGATCGTGGCCATCGGCGCCGTCGTGCCGGGGGCGCAGGCCTCCGTGCTGCTGCTGCTGATTGCGCTGGTGATCGACTTCGTCAAGCGCGACGACGCGGCCGGCACCTGGCAGGCATCGCACTTCAGCTGGCGCATCCGCTCGGTGCTGTGGGCCGGCCTGCTGTACATCGTTACTTCGTGGCTCTGGCTGCTGTTCTTCGTGCCGGGCTGGATCGCCTGGAGCCTGATCTCGCTGTGGTTCCTGTACCGGATCGTGAAGGGCATGATCCGCATGAACGACGGCCGTCCCATGGAACCCAAAGATGTCATCTGACCCGAACTGCGTCTTCTGCAAAATCATCGAAGGCAAGATCCCCTCGCGCAAGGTCTACGAAGACGACGACCTGTTCGGTTTTCACGACATCTCGCCCTGGGCGCCGGTGCATTTCATGCTGGTGCCCAAGAAGCACATCGCTTCGATGGCGCAGCTCACGCCCGACGACTCGGCCCTCATGGGCAAGATCATGATCCTGGCGCCCAAGCTGGCGCTGGAGCAGGGCTGCAGGCCCTATCCGGACGGCGGCTACCGGGTCGTCGTCAACACGGGCAGCGAGGGCGGCCAGGAGGTTCACCATCTCCATGTCCATGTCATGGGCGGCCCCCGCCCGTGGCTTCGCGGTTGAGTGGCGTTAGTCCAAACTGTCACATTCCGCCCGACTAAAATCGGACACATTCTTAGGAGTTCTCCATGGGTTCTTTTTCCATCTGGCACTGGCTGATCGTGCTGCTCGTCGTGGTCATGATCTTCGGCACCAAGAAGCTGCGGAACATGGGTTCGGACCTTGGCGGCGCCGTCAAGGGCTTCAAGGACGGCATGAAGGACGGTTCGTCCGACGCCGCCACCCCGCCGGCCCCCACCCAGCAAGTGACTGGCCAGCCGGCCAACAGCGACAAGTCGACGATCGACGTCGAAGCGCGTCAGAAGTCCTGAGCGCGGGCAGCAGCACGTGCTCGACCTCGGCATTGAGAAGCTGGCGCTGATCGGCGTCGTGGCGCTGATCGTCATCGGTCCGGAAAAGCTGCCGCGCGTGGCCCGCACCGTCGGCACCTTGCTCGGCAAGGCGCAACGCTACGTGAACGACGTCAAGGCCGAAGTCAACCGCTCGATGGAGCTCGACGAGCTCCGCAAGATGAAGACCACCGTCGAGGATGCGGCGCGCGACGTCGAGCACAGCATCCACACCGGCGCGAGCGAATTCGAGAAGCAGTTCAGCGGTTCGGGCGAAACCCTCTCGGCGCTGGCCGAACCCGAGCCGTCGCCGCCCGAATACAAGCATCCCCGCAAGAACTGGCGACTGAAGCAGGGCGCCACGCCGCAGTGGTACAAGGCGCGCAACGGCGTGCGCACCAAGGCGCTGTCGGGTGCCGCGCGTGTCGCGCGCTTCCGCCCGCACACGATCAACAAGATCAACTAGCGTCCCCCACCACCGCGTTCCGCGAGCGCCGCACGCCGGCCGACGTCACGCTATCTTCTTTTCCAATGGCCGATTCCGACAACAAGAACAAAGACAAAGAAGACGAACTGGCGGGCACCGAACAGCCGTTCGTGGCGCACCTGGTCGAGCTTCGCGACCGCCTGCTCTACTGCGTCTATGGCCTCGTGGTCGCGGGCATCCTGCTGGCCATCTGGCCCGGCCCGGGCGGGTTGATCGACCTGATCGCGATGCCGATCAAGGCGCACATGCCGCACGACGCGAAGCTCATCGCCATCGGCGTGTTCTCCCCGTTCTTCGTGCCGCTCAAGGTACTGATGATGGCGGCCGTGCTGCTGGCGCTGCCCTGGCTCATGTACCAGGCGTGGATGTTCGTCGCGCCCGGGCTCTACAGCCATGAAAAGAAATTCGCGCTGCCGCTGATCTTCTTCGGCAGCCTGCTGGCCTATGCCGGCATTGCCTTCGTGCAGCTCTTCGTGCTGGACAAGATGTTCAGCTTCATCCAGCGCTTTGCGCCCGCAGCGGTGCAGGCGACGCCCGACATTTCGTCGTACGTCGAGGCCATCCTGTCGCTGTACATCGCCTTCGGCGTGGCCTTCCAGGTGCCGATCGTCGTGATGCTGCTGGTGCGCTTCGAGATGGTGACCATCGAGAAGCTCAAGTCCTTCCGCGGTTACTTCATCGTGGTCGCGTTCGTCGTGGCCGCGGTGCTCACGCCGCCCGACGTGGTGTCGCAGCTGGCGCTGGCGGTGCCGATGTGCCTGTTGTACGAGGTGGGCATCATCGGTGCCAAGTACTTCGCCAGTGCCGCCAGGAAGCCCGAGGAAGACGAAAGCGCCGATTCGGCGCAGTCCTGACCTGCCGGCTGGCCTGACGGCAGCCCGTTATTCGGGCTGCTGCTGATTCGGTACCTGCCGCACCGGGCTCTTCGGCCGCAGGCCCGGCATCACGTCCAGTTCCATCTTGTCGCTGCCGCGCTGCAGCGCAAACCTCGCGGTGCTGCCGGGCTTCAGGCCGGCCACCGCGGTCAGCAGCGCCTGCACGTTGTCCGTCTTCTTCTCGCCCACCGAGGTGATCACGTCGCCGGGTCGGATGCCGGCCTTCGCGGCCGGGCCGTTCTGCAGCACGCCGGTGATGATCACACCGGTGTCCGCCTTCACGCCGAAGGTCTCGGCGAGTTCGGGCGAGAGTTCGTTCGGCTCCACGCCGATCCAGCCGCGGCGCACCTGGCCTTCCTTCACGATCCCTTCGAGCACGATCTTGGCCATCGACACCGGAATGGCGAAGCCGATGCCCATGCTGCCGCCCGAACGCGAATAGATCGCGGTGTTGATGCCCTGCAGGTTGCCGTTGACGTCGATCAGCGCGCCGCCCGAGTTGCCAGGGTTGATGGCCGCGTCGGTCTGGATGAAGTTCTCGAAGTTGTTGATGCCGAGCTGGTTGCGCCCCAGCGCCGAGACGATGCCGCTGGTCACGGTCTGGCCGACACCGAATGGGTTGCCGATGGCCAGCACCTGGTCGCCCACCTGCAGCGCGTCGGAGTCGCCCAGCACGATCGCCGGCAGCTTGTCGAGCTCGATCTTCAGCACGGCCAGGTCGGTGTCGGGGTCGGTGCCGATCACCTTGCCGCGCGCGTGGCGGCTGTCGTTGAGCGTTACCTCGATCTCGTCGGCGCCCTCGACCACGTGGTTGTTGGTGAGGATGTAGCCGTCGGCGCTCACGATCACGCCGCTGCCCAGGCCCACCTGGGGCTGGTCGTCCTGGTCGCCGAAGAAGAAGCGGAACCACGGGTCGTTGCTGCGCGGATGGCGTTGCGCGGCCTTGCTGGTGTTGATGCTCACCACCGCCGGCGAAGCCTTCTTGGCCGGCACGCTCAGGCTGCCGGCCGTCGGGATGTTCGGGTTGCCCGCGGGCGCCTCGACGATCGACACCACGCCGCCCAGCGAGGTCGCGCGCTTGTGGATCCACTCGGGCTTGAGCGTCGCGACGACGAAATAGGCCGCGAGCAGGACAGTCACGGCTTGTGCAAAGAGCAGCCAGGTGCGTTTCATGAAAGATTGGTGAAAAAGACGTTGGAAGGCTGCCGTGGAGCGCAGCGATGTTGTCAATTGTCCCTCAACCGCACGGAACAGAAACCGCGCCACGCGGTCGAGATTGGGCTGGCTGCACTGCGTGAATCCGGGTTAACCCGTAGCATCGCTCCACAGGTCCCACCCGGCCCATGTTTCCCCGGCCTCCCGCGCTGCCCACCCGGCGGAAGCGGCCAGGCATTTCGTCGGCGCGCCATTTTTCCGTTTTCTCACCTGGTTTCGCGGGCTGGCGCGCGGTCACGACCTTCCTGCCAGCCATGACTTCACAAGCAACCCTCCCTGACGGCGCGCAGCCGGCACCGGCACGCACGCTCGGTTCGAGCGACTACAAGACCCTCGGCCTGTCCGCCCTCGGCGGCACCCTGGAGTTCTACGACTTCGTCATCTACGTGTTCTTCGCCACCGTGCTCGGGGCGCTGTTCTTCCCGGCCGACATGCCCGACTGGCTGCGGCAGCTGCAGACCTTCGGCATCTTCGCGGCCGGCTACCTGGCGCGCCCGGTGGGCGGCATCGTCATCGCGCATTTCGGCGACATCTTCGGCCGCAAGCGCATGTTCACGCTGTCGATCTTCCTGATGGCGGCGCCCACGCTGGTGATCGGCCTGCTGCCGACCTACGCGAGCATCGGCGTCGCGGCGCCCCTGCTGCTGGCCATGCGCGTGCTGCAGGGCGCGGCCATCGGCGGCGAGATGCCCGGCGCCTGGGTGTTCGTGGGCGAGCACGTTCCGGCCAGGCGCTACGGCTTCGGCATCGGCATGCTGACCTCGGGCATCACCGGCGGCATCCTGCTGGGCTCGCTGGTTGCGGTGGCCATCAACCGGCACTATTCGCCGGTGCAGGTGAGCGAGTTCGCCTGGCGCCTTCCCTTTGTGCTGGGCGGTGTGTTCGGGCTGGTGTCGGTGTACCTGCGCCGCTTCCTGCACGAGACGCCGGTGTTCAAGGAGCTGGCCGGGCGCCGCAGCGTGGCGCGCGAGATGCCGCTGCGCACCGTGCTGCGCGAGCATCGCCTGGCCTGCGTGTACGTTGCGCTGCTGACCTGGGTGCTGTCGGCCGCCATCGTGGTCGTGGTGCTGTACACGCCCACCTACCTGCAGAAGGTGCACCACATTCCCGCCGCGCTGGCGCTCGAAGCCAATGCGCTCGCCACGCTGACCCTGACGCTCGGCTGCATGCTGGCCGGCTGGGCCAGCGACCGCATCGGCACGCGCACCGTCATGCTGATCGGCTGGGGCGGCCTGTTCGCCACGGCCTATCTGTTCTACAGCGGGCTGCCCGGCACGCCGTCGACGCTCTATGCTCACTACGCGCTGGTGGGCTTGTTCGTGGGCACCATCGCCACGGTGCCGATCGCGGGCGTGCGCGCCTTCCCGGCGCCGGTGCGCTTCACCGGCCTTTCGTTTGCCTACAACATGTCGTACGCGGTCTTCGGCGGACTGACCCCGGTGATCCTCACGCTCTGGCTGCAGCGCGACACCATGGCGCCGGCGCACTACGTGGCAGCGCTGGCCGGGCTGGGCTTCCTGCTGGCGCTGTTGCCCCTGGCCGCTCGTGGCCATGCCATGCGGGATGGCGCGGCCATCGCGGGCGGCGCGACAATGGCGCGATGAGCACCACCCGCCACGAACTGCTTCACGCATTCGACCTGCTGCTCGCCCCCGGGCGCTTCAAAGACTACGGACCCAACGGCCTACAGGTCGAAGGGCGCACCGTGGTGCGCAAAATCGTTTCGGGCGTAACCGCCAGCCGCGCGCTGATCGAGGCCGCGATCCACGCCGATGCCGATGCCATCTTCGTCCACCATGGCCTGTTCTGGCGCGGCCAGGACGGCTGCGTCACCGGCTGGATGAAGCAGCGCCTGGGCCTACTGCTAGGTGACGACGTCAATCTCTTCGCCTATCACCTGCCGCTCGATGCGCATCCCGAACTCGGCAACAACGCACAGCTCGGCCTGCAACTGGGGCTCGTGGCCCATGCTGGATCGGCCGGGCGCTTCGGCGAGCAGGAACTGGGTTTTCTCGGCGCGCAGGAAAACGGCGAAGGCTTCGCCAACGCCAAGGCGCTCGCCACCCATGTCGAAAAAGTGCTGAAAAGACCGGTCACACTCGTCGACACGGCGCATCGCGCCATCAGGAACATCGCGTGGTGCACCGGCGGCGCGCAGGGCTACTTCGAAGCCGCCATCGCGGCCGGGGCCGACGCCTTCATCACCGGCGAGATCTCGGAGCCCCAGGCCCACTACGCACGCGAGATGGGCGTGGCCTTCCTGGCCTGCGGGCACCACGCCACCGAACGTTACGGCGCGCCAGCCGTGGCCGGGCACGTTGCGGCGCAGCTCGGGCTGAAGCACGAGTTCATCGACATCGACAACCCGGCATGAGCGCAGCGCCGGGTCGCCCCAAGCAAGCTTGCACCGCAGTGCGGAGCACGGAGGTGCCTTTCCAATGAGCGCTGCCATCGCCATCACCCTCGGGGATCCCGCGGGCATCGGCCCCGAGATCATCGCCAAGGCCTTTCGCGACGCGCCCGATGCAACGCATGGCGCGTTCGTTGCCGGCGATGTGGGCACGATGCGCAAGGCCTCGCAGGCGCTCGCAGCACCTGGGCTGCCGGCATGGCCGGTGCTGGAAATCGAAACCGCCGCCGAAGCCGCGACGGTGCCGCCGGGCTGCATTCCCGTACTGCAGGTGATTGCGCCGCCATCGCCAATCGAGCTGGGCCAGATCAGCGCCGAAGCCGGCCGCGTGGCCGGCGAATGCGTCGTCTGGGCCGCGCGGGCCGCGCTGCGCGGCGAAATCGGCGCCATCGTGACCGCGCCGCTGCACAAGGAAGCGCTGTCGGCCGCCGGCTTTCCGTACCCCGGCCATACCGAACTGCTGCAGGCCGAGGCCGCCGCCCACCTGGGCCGCACCCTGGCCGACTTGCCGGTGCGCATGATGCTGGCCAACGACGAGCTGCGCACCGTGCTCGTCAGCATCCACATGTCGCTGCGCCACGCCATCGAGGCGGTGCATTTCGACGGTGTGCTCGAAACCCTGCGCATCACCCACCGCGCGCTGACGCATGCCCTCGGCCGCGTGCCGCGCATCGGCGTGGCGGGGCTCAACCCGCATGCGGGCGAGGGCGGCCTGTTCGGTTCGGAAGAGCGCGAGATCATCGCGCCGGCCATCGAGGCCGCGCGCGCCGAAGGCATCGACGCCAGCGGCCCCTATGCGCCCGACACCGTCTTCATGCGTGCGCGCGCCAGGCAGGGCGTGCCGTCCAGCGGCGAGTTCGACGTGGTGGTTGCGATGTACCACGACCAGGGCCTGATCCCCGTCAAGTACCTGGGCGTGGAGAAGGGCGTGAACGTGACGCTGGGACTGCCGCTGGTGCGGACCAGCCCCGACCACGGCACCGCGTTCGACATCGCGGGCACGGGCCTGGCCGATGCTTCGAGCCTCGTCGAGGCGCTGCGCATGGCCCGCGTGCTGAGGGGCGCTTAAGGGCGCTTGAGGCTGTCGCGGATTTCGCGCAGCAAGGTGATGTCTTCTGGCGTTGCGGCGGGAGCAGGCGGCGCGGCCTCTTCGGTCTTCCGCAGCTTGTTGATCTGCTTGACCATCATGAAGATGATGAAAGCAAGGATCACGAAGTTAACGGCCACGGTAATGAAGCTGCCATAAGCCAGTACCGGAACGCCGGCCTTCTTCAGGTCTGCCAGTGTGTTCGCCACGCCGGGGGGCGCGGTGCCCAGCACCACATAGAGGTTCGAGAAATCGAGCTTGCCGAACACCACGCCCACCAGCGGCATGATGATGTCGCCCACCAGCGAGTCGACGATCTTGCCGAACGCGGCGCCGATGATCACGCCCACCGCGAGGTCGATGACGTTGCCCTTGACGGCAAATTCCTTGAATTCACTGAGGATGCTCATGATTCAAAAGGCTGCTGGAGCTCTGCTGTTGAAAGAGCGTCGAGTATGCCCGCGGAAGCGCGCCGAGATCAGCTGCCCGGCGTGAAGCATTCGGCGCATTTGATCTATTTGCCTCATCCGCGATGCGGAAAGAAAAGTGCGTGCTTAGGTGTACCCAGTTTCAGTAGTTTTAGTTACAAAAGGAAACAGGGCCCCCGTGGTGACTCATCCGAGCGAGGTGCCACTGTTAGGATCACGCCCGCCGCTACGACAAGCGGACCGGTATTGACATGCAGTTGCATGTTCCCGGTTCAGCGCCTCCACGAGGCACTCTGCGCCCTGGCAGTGCCCAGCAGTGTGCCTGCGGTAACCACGAATTGTGAAAAAGAATTGCACCGCAATGAGTGCATGCGTAGTTTTTATCGCCTGGCAATTTTGGCGCTAAAAAATTGGAATTTCCTTGGGGGATCGGAATTGAGAAGAAATGCAAATGTCCTGAAGTTGGCTTCGACACTGGCATGTGTGGTGGTGCTTCAAGGCTGCGCGGTCGTGCCGGGCATGGGCAACGTGGAGCCCTACGAGGCAGGGGGCGAACTGGCATCCCAGTTCCGCTATCTTCCCGACGAGGCGCCCGAAGGCCAGATTACCCCCATTTCCCTCGCGCTCGTGCGCACGCTGGCGCAAGCGGCCCCGAAGGGCGTTCCGCCTGAGGTCAATGCGCTGTTCGGCAAGAGCGAGCGCTACACCATCGGCCCCGGCGACGTGGTGGGCGTCATCGTTTACGACCACCCCGAACTGCTGCCGAATGCCGGCGCCGTCATTTCGCAGGCTGCGGACCCGACGGGCGTGCAGGTGGCCCCCGGCTTCATTGTCGATTCCGACGGAGAGGTCGCCTTTCCGTACATTGGCCGCGTGCGGGTGGCCGGGCTGAGCGAGGGCGACGCCTCCGACCTGATCGGCAAACTGCTCCTTCCGCACATCCGCGACCCGCAAGTGACCGTGCGCATCCAGTCGTTCCGCAGCCGCCGTGCGTATGTAGAAGGCGAAGTGCGCACCCCCGGCTCGCAGATCTTCACCGACGTGCCGATGACGCTGAACGAAGCCATCAACCGGGCCGGCGGCATTACGGCCGCGGGCAACCGCTCGGCGGTCACGCTCATTCGCAACGGCCAGTCGATTCGGATCGACATGACCAGGTTGCGCGAAGCCGGCTACGACGGCAACAGCATTCCGCTGAAAAACGGCGACACCGTGCGCGTGGCCAACCGGGAAGACGACAAGGTCTTCCTCATGGGCGAAGTCGTGGCCCCACTGGCGTTGCCCATGCGCAGCAACGGCCGCCTCAGCCTGAGCGAAGCGCTGGGCGAAGCCGGGGGCACGTTGAACTCCACCGCCAACGCCGGCCAGATCTACGTCATTCGCCAGGGCGCGACGGGCGCACCCGCCATCTTCAACCTCAATGCGCGGAACCCGGCAGCGCTTGCCATTGCGAGCCAGTTCAGGCTGCAGTCGCAGGACGTGGTCTATATCGACCCCGTGCCGCTGGTCAAATGGAACCGCGTGGTCAGCTTGATCCTGCCGTCGGCGACGGTGGCCAACGCCGCCAGCGAGATCTACGTCAGGCACGCGAACTGAAGCCCGGGCTGTTCCTTCTCTGACGAGATGCGAGAAGTGATCGGGCCCTTGAAGGCAGCGATTCAGGTGCGATAGGGCGACGGCTTCCATCGAGAGGGCGCTGTCGAAGTTCTTTTCCAGTGTTCCCATCATGCAAGCCATACATCCAAATCAACCCATTGCAATCATCGGCCTTGGTTATGTGGGCCTTCCCCTTGCCGTGGAGTTCGGCAAGAAGCGTTCCGTCGTTGGCTTCGACATCAATGCCAAGCGCATTGCCGAACTTCAGGGGGGAAGTGATCACACCCTGGAAACCACGCCTGAGGAACTGAAGGCCGCCACGCGACTGGCCTTCACGTCGCACGCTGACGACCTGCGCGACAGCGCCGTCTTTATCGTGACTGTGCCGACGCCCATTGACGATGCCAACCGGCCCGACCTGACCCCCTTGGTGAAGGCCAGCGAAACCATCGGCAAGGTGATGCGGCAAGGCGCGATCGTGATCTTCGAGTCGACCGTGTATCCGGGCGCCACCGAGGAAGTCTGCGTGCCTGTGCTGGAAAAGTTCAGCGGCAAGAAGTTCAACGTCGACTTCTTCTGCGGCTACAGCCCGGAGCGGATCAATCCGGGGGACAAGGTCAACACGCTCACCAAGATCAAGAAGATCACCAGCGGCAGCACCCCTGAAGTCGCAGACGTGGTCGATGGCCTCTACAACGAGATCATCACCGCGGGCACGCACAAGGCTGCCAGCATCAAGGTGGCCGAGGCCGCCAAGGTGATCGAGAACACGCAGCGCGACCTGAACATTGCATTGGTCAACGAACTCTCCGTGATCTTCGAGCGCCTGGGCATCGACACGCTCGATGTGCTCGAAGCCGCAGGCAGCAAATGGAACTTCTTGCCGTTCCGTCCGGGCCTGGTGGGTGGGCACTGCATCGGCGTGGACCCCTACTACCTGACGCACAAGGCAGAACAGGTCGGCTATCACCCCCAAGTCATTCTGGCTGGCCGTCGCATCAACGACAACATGGCCCGCTATGTTGCCCGCAACACCATCAAGCTGATGTTGAAGAACGGCATGGACGTGCCTCGCTGCCGCATCGGCGTGCTGGGCATCACCTTCAAGGAAAACTGCCCGGACATCCGCAACAGCAAGATCGTGGACATGGTGCGCGAGTTCGAGGCGTGGGGCGCTTCCGTCGAAGTCGTGGACCCATGGGCTGACGCCGAAGAGGTCGCCCATGAGTATGGCCTTCAGTTCGGCAAGGTCGATGCGGAGCATCCTGTCGATGCCCTCGTTGTCGCCGTCGGTCATAACGAATACCGCAGCGCGACGATGGCCGAACTGCGTGCCCTGTGCCGTGGCGAGCAGCCCGTGCTGGTCGACGTCAAGAGCCTGTTCAGTTCGCAGGAGGCCCGTGACAGCGGCTTCTCCGTGTTCCGCCTGTAAGTCATTTCCCGCTTCTTCTTCGACATGAAAAACTTTGCACTGATCGGCGCCGCCGGATACATCGCCCCGCGCCACATGCGTGCCATCAAGGACACGGACAACCATCTTGCGGTGGCCTACGACATCAACGATTCGGTCGGCATCATCGACAGCATTTCGCCGCAGAGCGAGTTCTTCACCGAGTTCGAGCGCTTCTACGAGCATGCGCAGCAACTCAAGCGCAACCTCGCGACCGCGCTGGACTACGTGGCGATCTGCAGCCCCAACTACCTGCACCATCCGCACATTGCTGCAGGCCTGCGCCTGGGTTGCGACGTGATCTGCGAAAAGCCACTGGTACCCACGCCCGAGCTGGTCGATGAGTTGGAGCGGGTTGAAAAGGAAACCGGCAAGCGCGTCTTCAATATCCTGCAGCTGCGCCATCACGACGCCATCCTGAAGCTGCGCGACAAGGTGGCAGCGGCGCCCGCGGACACCAAGTTCGACGTCGAGCTGACCTACATCACCTCGCGCGGCAAGTGGTACATGGAAAGCTGGAAGGGCGACAACCGCAAGTCGTTCGGCGTGGCGACCAACATCGGCGTGCACTTCTACGACATGCTGCACTTCATCTTCGGCAAGCTGCAACGCAACGTGGTGCACTACAGCGGCACGGCAAAAGCGGCGGGCTACCTCGAATACGAACGCGCGCGCGTGCGCTGGTTCTTGTCCATCGATGCCAACGACCTGCCCGCCGATGTGAAGGGCAAGAAGACCACCTTCCGCAACATCGACATCAGCGGCGAGAAGCTCGAATTTTCGGAAGGCTTCACCGACCTGCACACGGTGAGCTACAAGGAAATTCTGGCCGGTCGTGGCTATGGCCTCGAGGATGCACGTCACTGCATCGAGACCGTCAACGTGATTCGCAGCGCCACGCCCGTCCAAGGCGAGCAGGGCGAAGTGCATCCGTTCGTGCGGCATCTCGCCTGACGCGCCGCGAGTCCGGAATGGCATACAAAGCTCACCCCACCGCGATCGTCGACGAGGGCGCCCGCATCGGCGACGGCACCCGCATCTGGCATTGGGTGCACATCAGCGCGCAGGCTTCCATCGGCGAGGGCTGCTCGCTCGGCCAGAACGTCTATGTAGGCAACGACGTTTCCATAGGCAACAACGTCAAGATCCAGAACAACGTCAGCGTGTACGACGCGGTGACGCTGGAGGACGACGTGTTCTGCGGACCGAGCATGGTCTTCACCAACGTCTACAACCCGCGCTCAGCCGTCACGCGCAAGGACGAATATCGCCGCACCCTCGTGAAGCGGGGCGCCACGCTGGGCGCCAACTGCACCATCGTCTGCGGCAACACCGTGGGCGAATTTGCCTTCATCGGCGCGGGTGCCGTGATCAACAGGAACGTGCCGGCCTATGCGCTCATGGTCGGAGTGCCCGCCAAGCAGATCGGCTGGATGAGCGAGTTCGGCGAACAACTCGCACTGCCACTGCAAGGTGCAGCTGAAGCCGTTTGCGCGCACACCGGCGCGCGTTATGTACTCGACGGCAATGCCGTGACCAAGCTGGAAGCCAAGGCACCATGATCGAATTCATCGACCTCAAGACTCAGCAAGCCCGTATCAAGGACCAGATCGACGCGGCCATCCAGCGCGTGCTGGCACACGGTCAATACATCCTCGGCCCTGAAGTTGCCGAGTTGGAAGAGAAGCTTGCGGCCTATACGGGCGCTAGGCATTGCATCACTGTGGCCAACGGCACTGATGCCTTGCAGATCGCGCAAATGGCGCTGGGCATCGGGCCGGGCGATGAAGTCATCACGCCGGGCTTCACCTACATCGCCACTGCCGAGACGGTGGCGCTGCTGGGTGCCAAGCCGGTGTACGTGGACATCGATCCGCGTACCTACAACCTGGACCCGGCGCTCTTGGAAGCTGCGATCACCCCGCGGACCAAGGCCATCGTCCCGGTGAGCCTGTATGGCCAGTGCGCCGACTTTGACGCCATCAATGCGATTGCCGCCCGACACGGGATCCCTGTGATCGAGGACGCGGCGCAGAGTTTTGGCGCTACCTACAAGGGGCGCAAGAGTTGCAACCTCAGCACCATCGCGTGCGCCAGTTTCTTCCCCAGCAAGCCACTGGGCTGCTATGGGGACGGCGGGGCCATCTTCACCAACGATGACGAACTGGCCAAGGTGATGCGGCAGATTGCCCGGCATGGGCAGGATAGGCGGTACCACCATGTTCGGGTGGGGGTGAATAGTCGGTTAGATACGCTGCAAGCGGCTGTACTGCTGGCTAAGCTTGAGATCTTCGATGATGAAATTGAAAACCGTCAGCGCGTGGCCGCCGAATACAAGCGCGTTCTGGATGAGATGAGCATCGTCGCTACCCCTTATATCGAGCTGAATAATCAAAGCGCTTGGGCGCAATACACCGTGCGAGTTGCTAATCGCGATTCATTACAGGCAAGGTTGAAAAATGTCGGTGTACCAACTACCGTTCACTATCCGACTCCGCTAAACCAGCAGCCGGCGGTAGCCGATAGGCAGGCAAATCTTCCAATTGGAGACGCAATAGCTAAAGAGGTGCTGAGTTTGCCAATGCATGCATATCTGACCTCGGGCGATCAATTAAAAATAGCTTCAGTACTGGCTGAGAATTAAGAATTAAATGTCAGTTCAACACGCTGTCGTGACGTTGCGTGCCAAATTGCAGTCTATCGGGCGTGGCAGCTTTTTGCGCTCAGTAGGGGTACTGGTGAGCGGTACGGCCTTCGCGCAAGCTCTTACCTTCTTAGCACTCCCCTTCGTAACCCGGCTATACACGCCTGCAGATTTCAGTGCTCTCGCAGTCTTTGTCTCAGTCTTGTCGATTATTTCCGTAGCGGCCTGTCTGCGTCTGGAAATTGCTATCCCGTTGCCAGAAAGCGACGAAGATGCTGCTCAGTTGCTCGCGCTGGCGTTGCTGACCTGCACCGTTATTTCGGCATTTGCAGGTATTGCCGCCTGGTGTTTCCCATTGCAGATCGCAATCCTCACAGGGCAGCCTGTACTTAGGCCGTATTTATGGATGCTGCCATTAAGCATTTGGATGGCGAGCGCATATTCTGCAATTCAATATTGGTCGACACGAAAAAAAAAATTTGGCGCCATCGCCAAGACTCGCATTAACCAAGCCATCAGTGGAATTGGAGTTCAAATCGGATTGGGCTGGTTAGGTTTCGCGCCGGCCGGTTTGTTGCTAGGGCAAATGATTAATAGCGGTGCGGGCTTGCTGGGCTTGCTGCGAAATACCGTACGTGAAGATCGTGCGAGCCTTCAGCGCATTAGCTGGTTTGGTATGCGCCGAATGTTTCGGCAATATGAGCGATTTCCCAAATATTCAACATTCGAGGCATTTTCTAATAATGTCGGTGTTCAATTGCCAGTTATTATTATCGCGACCCTGGCGACTGGGCCGGAGGCCGGATACTTGATGCTGGCGACTCGTGCAATGGCTGCTCCAATGTCCTTGATTGGCAGCGCCGTTTCTCAAGTCTATCTATCTCGTGCCCCGGAAGAACTACGTGCCGGAAGGTTGGCCGATTTTACCTCTCAGATTATCGGTGGCTTAGCAAAAGGCGGAATTGGGCCTTTGCTATTCGCGGGAATCCTGGCGCCATCCTTGTTTATTTTGATATTCGGGGAAAAATGGCAACGCGCCGGCGAATTGGTTGCATGGATGACGCCCTGGTTTATCGTGCAACTGCTGGCGTCCCCAGTGTCCATGACTCTACATGTAACGGGAAATCAGCGAACCGCCCTAGGCTTGCAATTCGTCGGGCTTATATTGCGGGTTGGAGCAGTAGCGATTTTTGGCTCCCTCCAACCCGCGTTGGTTGTCGAGGCTTACGCAATTTCAGGGTTTATTTTCTATTGCTTATACCTATACGTGGTGATGCGTCATTCAGGTATTAGTTTTTCGATGCTCAGTAGAGAGTTATCGTCGAGTGCAAAAATTGTTTCGCTTTGGATTATGGGGGCGGTCGGCTTAACATTTGGCTCCCCATGGTTGGCAGCACTCGGAAAAACCCTTATGAATATGGGAGGTCGCTGATGCGAGCCGCTCGCCCAATGAATTTTAGGCTCATAAAACAGTTTGGGCTGTATTCTGTTTTCTTTTTGTCTTTTATATTTATATACAAGATATACATCACCGATTTGTATGGCTACATGGGGTATGTTGATGAGTTGTCTGTCTCAAATTTTCCTCTGTCGTTCATGGCCATCGCTTTTTGTATAGTGCTGGCAGATCGTCCTCAAAAACCCTCCGGCCTATTTCTTCATTTTGCCCTTGCAACCATTGTTTTGCCCTCAATGGTTCTGTACTGTGCCGCAAGCTTGCCATTTTATTATTATTTTACGGTTGTATCTGGGTTTGCAGTGATGGCCGTTGCGTCTCGATGGGTGACGATGCCTAGGGTGGTGATTTTTGATCGCGTGAATGTGGATTGGCTTCGAATATTTGTCGTGATTTCGGTTTCCTCCGTCGCGGCAATTTTGATGCTGGGTGGCGCTCGATATCTTAATTTTGATCTGTCCGCCGTATATGACTTCCGAGAGGATGCCGCAAAAAACTTGCCCGCGATATTTCACTATATTGACCCCGTAGTGGGGAAGGTGGTTATTCCTTTTGGGATGGTCTTTTCTGTGCTGGCAAGGCGCTGGATTTACGCTCTAGTATTCACCGGCTGCTCTGTTTTACTTTTTTCGCTGACGGCTAATAAAGCACTGTTGTTTTACCCTGCAATAGTATTTATCGTATATAGAATTTCAGAATCAACCGCGGTTATTAAGTATTTTTTGCTTGCTTTGATCTTTGGACTGGTTATCGCAGGAGTCGATTTTTACTATTTCGACGTAAACAGTGGAACACCATGGTTTGGAAATCTTTTTGTCCGGCGAGCGTTGCTGATGCCATCAATGCTGAATTGGTTTTATTTGGACTGGTTTTCTAGGAATGATTTTTATTATTGGGCCGACTCGAAGTTGAGTTTTGGCTTGGTAAATGCTCCAAACTCTTTGCGTTTCGTTAATTTAATAGGCTCGGAGTATCTTGGAGGCGAGAACACCTCGGCTAATGTGGGTTGGTTGGGGAGCGGCTATGCGAATGCTGGACTAATGGGTGTATATCTATATTCTTTTTTGACCGGCCTGATTTTTTCGCATCTGAATTCCTATGCAAAAAAAATGGGCTCGAAGCTCATAGTTTCTCTTTTTGCGGTTCCCGTGCTAACAATTTTGACTTCGACAGATCTCTTGACAATTTTTTTGACACACGGATTTCTTTTTGCTCTGATCGTCATTGGACTGGTAAAGCCTACTACTGACAAAAGACCGATGGCGACTTGACCGATTCGGAAATGAAAGAGCGATTCTTGTTTGCTCAGGAATTTTCAATTTTGATCGAATTCAAAGATGCTTGAAGCTATATCCGAAATTCTTTATGTGAGAGCATCTCTAAAACCCCTTGCGCGTCAAATCCGCAATGAAGGAGGTGTATTAAATTATTTGCATTCGAAGATTTCCTTCAGGGAATTGATTGCGCCCCATTTCTTTAGCGCTAGACCGATTTGGAGGCGATCTACCAACTCGGTACAACCTTTGAAAACAAATTCTGGTGCCCTTGGGAAGTTCGTCGCAAATTGCCCTGGAGCCGTATTGAGCCGGCATCCAACCCATACATTTGCTGGTGTCGGAGCCAAAGTGATTGATGTACTCCAAAGGCATGATGCGAACACCTCGTGTTTCGAACCCCTAAGTGAGTTGGTCAATCGACATGACTTTTCAATGCTTTTGCTGGGCTGTTTAGAAGAAAGCCCTGGATTTTCTACCGTTCATGTCGCGCAAAATCGGCTCGGATTAAGTCAGAAACATCTACTACGGTTTCTACTGCGATGGGACCACATCGGGGTAAGCGGAGTTTCACAAACTGCGACTGAGGCTCCTGGGTGCAGCCTTTCTTTTGATAAGTTCTATCCATATTACGAAGCCGATGCGAATCTAATTCGCGGTGAATGGGATGGTGTCAACTGGTTATTTGTGCCTTCGGCGCGTCGAGCCTTGCAAACGGAACTCGCGCTGCTTCGCGGCCAAGGTAGATTCGTCGACTGCGGGCGCTTGACCTGCGCGAGTTGTCGGTTTCGTTGGTATTGAAGAAATGCATACCTTTTCAGAGGCTATCAATTTGCATGCGGGCCTTCCATTGGGAGGATATATCGGTGATCGACTTTCAGCGAGCGAAAATAATGCTCTTGAAGTTAATGGATTTTCCTTTAACGACTCGGTTACTGGTAATTCCGTCGAAATTTGCTCGATTGATGCGCTTTATGCTGGAGATCTTATCAGCGCAGCTAAGCGAAATGAAGGTGCGCGAATTTTTGCCGCCAGTCATACTCACTACGCACCGATGCTCGATAGCAGCAAGCCAGCTTTAGGAGTTGTCGCAAATGAAGCTATAGATCAATATGCGCGAGCAATCGATATAGCGACACGAAGAGAGGTTGCACCTGATGTGTGTCGAATTTATCGAGCTGAGGTGCCTGTGCCTATATATCGACGATTTGATGTGCCAGATACCGCACTTAACCGCTTGTTGACGAGCCGGGCTGGTATGTATCCAAACTCATCTCAAAATATAGACCGGAAGCTCTACATTTTTGAGTTTGCGCGGGAAGACGCGGCATTATTCACAATGGTGTTGCATGCATGTCATCCGGTATCTAGACATGATCCGATGCTGCTTTCCCCCGACTATATCGGGGCTGTGCGCAATGCCGTCCGCAGGCGATTTTTTTCCGAACCGTGCCTTTTTCTACTGGGGTGCGCAGGCGACATTCGACCAGGGTTGGCGCGCAAACGCATTTCTTGGATGCCGCGGAGTCGTTTTAATTGGCGATTTGAATGGCCCGTTAGGGTTGAAAGCGAAACGGCAGTCGACGATGCCTATACAGCCGCTGTCAACTCGGCCTCACTCTGGAAAACCATACCATTAAAGGAAAACACATTAATGGTTGAAAACCGAAAGTTGTCGCTTACAGCGGTTGGCAATGTTGAAATTCCTCGTTTGTCGGTTGCCGGCATTCTGCATTTTGAATTTGTGCCGTTCGAAGTTTCTCATCATTTCCATTTAGATGCGCAAAAGAAGGACCCAATGAAATTTATCGTGTCGTGCGCCAATCATACTTTGGGTTATCTGCCGCATCCAAATCAGTTTTCGGCGGGCGGCTATGAGGTAGATGGTTCACGAATCTTCATGAGTCTGGCGGAGCGAATTGAGTTTAAAGCGGGCGTGCCATGGTGAGTCGTGTCGCGCATCTAAGTACCGCACATGGCCGTAGAGAAGTGCGTGTCCACCTGAAGGAGTGCAATAGTCTCGCGGCAGCCGGATATGAAGTTCATTACATAGTGGCGGATGGTTTGGGCGATGAACGCGTAGGCGCCGTGCAAGTTCATGACATTGGAGCTTCTCAGGGACGGTTCCAGCGGATGTTAATTCGTCCATGGAAAATGCTCTGGGCTGCAAGAAAATTGCGCGCGAGGCTATATCATTTTCACGATCCTGAGATTTTGCTCATCGCGCTTTTTTTGCTGATTGGAGGAGCTAAAGTAATTTATGACAGTCATGAGGATGTTCCTCGCTCGCTCTTGAGTCGCGCCTGGATTCCCAAATTGACGCGAAGGATTTTGTCTTTTATATTTGAGGCGTTCGAGAATTTCGTGGCGCGCCGAATCTCGGCCGTAGTAGGCGCAACTCCACATATCGCTGCACGCTTCGCGAGGTTGAATAAAAGGGCAGTTGATATTAACAACTACCCTCTGTGTAGTGAAATTGAAAAAATGGTAGACCGAAAAGGAAATGAGCGCACGGTCTGTTATTTGGGCGGCATCGGCCGCGTTCGAGGAATTGAAGAGATGATTCGCGCACTGGAGCACACGGACGCGAAATTAATACTCGCAGGTCCATTTGAGAGTGCAGAAACCGAGCTAGCTATGCGTGCATTGCCCGGCTGGGGCAAGGTCGACTATCGCGGAAAAGTAAGCCGAGCTTCGGTTCGAGAAATTATGGCGGCTTCGTCTGCCGGATTGGTGTTGTTCCATCCAGAGCCAAATCACGTCGATGCTCAACCCAATAAACTGTTTGAGTACATGTCTGCTGGGCTCCCCGTAATAGGTTCAGACTTTCCATTGTGGCGGAATCTTATCAAAGAGAATGATTGTGGTCTGTGTGTAGATCCTCTTAACCCCGCAGAAATCGCCAGCGCCATCAATTCGTTGATTGATGATTCCAAACGCGCAGCGCGTTTGGGTCAAAATGGGCGGCATATTGTTTTAACCAAGTGCAACTGGTCGGTCGAGGAGGGGAAATTATTTAATCTTTATGAGTCTTTGCTCGGAATGTAGGACTTCGAAGCTAAGTTCGTCATGGACTTTAAGAAGATTTTTTTCATCTTTTGCATAGTATTTTTTAACCTTCTTCCTGGCAGCGCGCGCGCTGAGAGTGCCTACGAATGCGGCGGCGCTGTTGAGGAGGCCAGTTGGAGGTTGTGGGATCAGCATGCTAGATCTTTGCTGCGAAATCAATTTTTAGATCGCCGTTTGCTGCAAATGGGTGACAGCTACGCTCTCTACGATATTCAAGTGTATTTTCAGAACTTGGAGGCAATGGCAGAACGCTGTGGTAGGTCAAGTCGTCTTATTGAGTTCGCTGATGATTTGATGGTTGCCTATGATGCACTCGAGGCGTTGAATAACGGTTCAAATGACCGCGTGTGGGTATGCAAGGGTGGTTCAACTTGCAAGGGAAACGGCCGACTGATCGGGAAGGAGGTGCCACTTGTTAGTGCGCAAGGCTTGGGGTTAATGAGCGCTCTAGCTGCTGCTTTGGCAAATTCGAAAGATTTCGGAGCTCGTTCTCATCCGTTTGTCATAAAAACAGCAAGCGTTAGTGCTCAGCATTTGCTCCGCTGGGGAGGGATAAAAGCACGCGAAAGATGGCGGAATTTAATCGATGCGAAGCCAGACGACGTAAAAAATGCAAACTCTGAATTGCTTTTTAGTGATCAGGAGTTGTGGCAAATAGCTATTTATGCAAATTTGGCCAAAATCTATACTGCACGGCCTGCTTTGGAATTTAATTCAGATCGGCATCGTAACGAACAACCGAATGAGTCGATCCAGGTTTTACTTCATTTGTTTAAATCTCGGGTTAGTTTCAAAATTGTTCCTAATTCGAGACTTGGTCGAGTGCGTACGGCGGAAATTGATCGGGGATTTTGGCGCATGTATGGTGATAGTCGCTACGCCGGGTATGAGGGATCGATAAAGCCAATAATCTGTGATCGAGGGGTGAGCAATGGCAAAGCAGAGCTAGTGGTCGATGGGAAGGACGTTCCGATAGTTCCCGATATCGGCTGGGATTTTAGTCATGCACGTAGGTTGGTTCATGTGCTAACCGCATTGCAGGGCAGCCAACTGGCCATGCAGCAAATCTACGGATTGCGCTCAAGCGATTTCCCCGACGCAGATCTTGCTCAAGCATTCGCGGCGCAGCTCGTCGTAAGCATCTGGAATGGCGATAAAGATGCTCCTTTGTTCGCCAACTATTGGAGCGGTGCAAATGGATGGTATCGAGCGACCTATGAGAATGGCTCGAAATCCTGTAGCTCCGGCTATCCGCCGTTTGGTTTGACGGAAGCGTTTGCAACCGGCGGCTACGCGGTCTGGGCAAAATACTACCCGGCAATTGACGAAATCGCACACTCGATTTACATCTTGACGATTGGCAAGAATAATGCAAGTTCTGCGTATATCGAAAATTATTTCAGCGGCATGACATCCAAGGTGAGCAGCGGCAGTCGCATGATCAATCAGTTGATGTTTTGGCCTTCAATGGTTCATTGAAATAATAAATTATGAAAATTGTTACCATCCTAGGTGCCCGTCCTCAATTCATTAAAGCTAGTGTCGTAACTGCTGCTATAGCCGCTGTTAAAAATATGACCGAAGTTGTGGTGCATACCGGTCAACATTTTGACGCCAACATGTCAGATGTTTTTTTTGATGAGCTGGGAATGCCTCCGCCGCAATACCAACTGGATATCCATGGCGGTGGGCATGGCGAGATGACGGGGCGGATGCTTATGGGTATCGAGAAGGTATTATTAGGTGAGCAGCCGGATGTTGTTTTGGTTTACGGAGATACAAATTCCACCCTAGCTGGCGCATTGGCGGCAGCCAAACTAAAAATTCCAGTGGCGCATGTCGAGGCAGGATTGCGCAGCTTCAACATGGAAATGCCTGAAGAAATTAATCGGATCCTTACTGACCGAATATCTCATTGGTTGTTTACGCCGACCGAAATGGCAGCCCGGCATTTAAGGCGTGAAGGCTTTCAAGAAGAACGAATTATTTCGGTCGGTGATGTCATGTTCGATGTTGCTTTACATCACGGTGCGCGAGCGCGATCTGCGGGCGGGCTTTTGGCGAATCTTGGACTGAAACCTGCTTCGTATGTCTTGGCCACTATTCACCGTGCTGAAAATACAGACCATCCTCAACGATTAAATATTATAGTTGATGCATTGGAACGAACTTCCAACTTTATGCCAGTGGTTTGGCCGCTGCACCCTCGAACTCGGGCCATCCTTCAACGGTCGGGACGCCTTAAGGACTCACCGCGAGATTTGCACTTGATCGATCCAGTTAGTTATCTGGGTATGGTGCAATTGGAGAAATACGCATCGGTGATTGCGACGGATTCTGGTGGTGTTCAGAAAGAAGCTTTTTTTTACCAAGTCCCCTGTGTTACTTTGCGAGACGAGACCGAATGGGTGGAATTGATTGACGCAGGTTGGAATCGGCTGGCATCACCTAAGGACGCAATGTCGCTTGCGGCGGTGATTCAAGAGGCGGCAGGTTCAAAGGGCAGTGAAGTTTCGCCATATGGCACGGGGAAGGCGGCGCATGCGATCGTGGCTCGTCTAGAAAGCACAGTTCTGGCATGAATATATTGCTGGTCAATCATTATGCGGGCTCCACGCGACATGGCATGGAGTTTCGACCCTTTTACCTGGCACGCGAGTGGGTACGTGCAGGACATAACGTCCAGATTGTTGCGGCTTCGTATTCACATGTTCGAACAATTCAGCCGAAATTGAATGATGTAGCGCTTAGCGAAAATGTGGAAGGTATTGATTACCATTGGTATAACACGCCAGTCTATAAAGGAAATGGAATAGGCCGGGTAAAAAACATGCTCTCGTTCATGTGGGCGCTGTGGTGCGACGCAAAGCGGTTGGCACTTGAAATTAAGCCTGATGTGGTTATTGCGTCCAGCACCTATCCCATGGATATTTGGCCTGTTCGACGAATCGCCAAATTCAGTGGCGCTAAGCTTGTATATGAGGTACATGACCTATGGCCGCTATCTCCCATGGAGCTAGGCGGGATGTCGCGGTGGCATCCGTTCATCGTCTGGGTGCAGATGGCGGAAGACTACGCCTACCGTTGTGCGGACAAAGTGATTTCTATTTTGCCGAAAACCAAGGAATACATGTGTGCCCGAGGTATGGCGCCAGAGAAATTTGCATATGTACCTAATGGAGTAGACGAGGAAGAATGGGCCGAACCTATCGATATGCCTGAGGACGCAAAGGATTGTCTTAGGATATTGAGGAATAAAAATCTGCCTTTGGTTGGCTACGCCGGAACACACGGTTTGGCCAATGCTTTAGATGTGCTTTTAGACGCTTCCACCCACTTGAAAGGAAGGGCCGAGTTGGTGTTGGTGGGCAACGGACCTGAGCGAAATGCGCTGCTTCAGCGGGTCGCAAGCGAAGGGTTGTCCAATGTCACAATGCTGCCAGCAATCCCAAAAAAATCGATACCAAGATTTCTTGATGCTATAGATATTGCATATATCGGCTGGCACCCCAATCCTCTTTATCGTTTTGGCATATCACCAAACAAACTCATGGACTATATGATGGCCGGAAAACCCATTGTTCATTCCGTGAGTGCTGGTAACGACCCTGTGGCCGATGCGGCGTGTGGGTTTACTGTCCCGCCATCTGATCCGAGAGCGATTGCCGAGGCCGTATTGAAGATGGTGGAAATGCCGAAGGAAGAGCGGGATTTTTTGGGATCAAAAGGCCGCGAGTTTATTCTTGGCAAGCGGATTTACTCTGTTTTGGCTAAGCAATTTTTGGAGCAAATTTAAAATTCAAATATTGGATATTTCCTTGAATTGAAAGCGTGGTCTGTATCTATTCTCGTGCTCCAATTCATTGTGAATGGAATGAATTTTTTGCAGGCTTTGGATTGTGTAAATTATTCCTGTTGGAATCGCTAATTTAAAATGACTAATCACAATTTTTTGCAGTTTGCACTTCCAGAGATTGGCGAAGAAGAAATCGCTGAAGTTGTCTCCGCTTTGCGTTCAGGCTGGGTTACCACCGGACCGAAAACGAAGCAATTCGAAGCCGACTTTGCCGAGTTTCTTGGAGGCCGTGTAGAGGCGATCGCCGTCAACTCCGCAACCGCAGGACTTCACCTTGGGCTTGAAGCGCTTGGCGTTGGTCCCGGTGACGAGGTCATCACGACCACCCACACGTTTACTGCAACGGCCGAGGTCATCCGCTATCTGGGCGCTGATCCGGTGTTTGTCGATATCGATGCAAACACTCTTTGTATCGACGTGGATGCTGTCGCGGCGGCTATCACGCCTCGTACAAAGGCCATCATCCCTGTCCACTTTGGCGGCCGAGCTGCAGATATGGGGCGCCTTCTTGAGCTGGCGCGAAAGCACAATCTGCGGGTGATGGAAGATGCGGCGCACTCTTTGCCGACGACTAGCAATGGCAAGATGATAGGAACGTTGGACAGCGACGTGACGGTCTTTAGCTTTTATGCCAACAAGACCATCACCACTGGAGAGGGGGGCATGTTGGTCACGCGGGATCCTGCAGTCGCTAACCGAGCTCGCGTGATGCGACTGCATGGCATCAATCGGGATGCCTTCGACCGCTTTACCTCGAAGGCCCCGAGTTGGTACTACGAGGTTGTTGCACCCGGCTTCAAGTACAACATGACGGATATTGCGGCCTCTCTGGGTATACATCAGCTGAGGAGAGCCCAAGCTTTCCAGCAGAAGCGAACTCGGATAGCCACACTCTACGACGCGGGACTAGCGGAGATGCCGATCATTCGCCCGCCTCATGCAGCGCCGGGCGATATTCACTCTTGGCATCTTTACGTTATTCAATTGGATGAAACCGTCGAGGTTTCGCGTGATCAGGTCATCGAGCGACTATTCGAGCAAGGGATTGGTTGCAGTGTTCACTACATTCCTCTGCATCTACAACCCTACTGGCGTGACACATACAAGCTGACGCCGGCGATGTTCCCAGTGAGCCAGCGCGTCTACGAGAGAACGTTGACTCTGCCGCTCTATACGCGCATGAGCGAGTCCGATGTCGCGCGCGTGGTTGCGGCCGTGCAACGGGCGATACGGTGATTGCAAAGCGCTGGTTCGATGTGGTTGCGAGTGGGCTTGGACTGCTGGTGCTGGCGCCTTTTTTTCTGGGCGTTGCGGTTTCGATCAAGCTGGGCTCGGCAGGCCCAGTCTTTTTCAGGCAGGAACGAGTGGGACGCCATGGGCGAACGTTCCGTATTCACAAATTCCGGACCATGGTGGCAGAGGCGCCGCGGCGTGGATTGGAAATTACTGTTGGCACGGACGCTCGCGTGACGCGCGTCGGCCAAGTGCTGCGAAAGTACAAGCTGGATGAGCTTGCGCAGTTGATCGACGTGTTCCTCGGAGATATGAGCTTGGTAGGCCCTCGTCCTGAAGTGCCGCGCTACGTCTCCTGCTATCCGGCCGATGCCCGCGAGATTGTTCTGTCTGTAAAGCCGGGCATCACAGACTGGGCATCGATTGAGTACAAGGACGAAAGCGAGATTCTCGGCAGGGCTGTTGACCCGGAGGCTGCGTACATAAATGAGGTGCTTCCCGTCAAGATTCGCTACTACATTGACTATGCAAAAAACAGAACTTTCTGGGGCGATGTGCGGATTATTTTTGCGACGCTTGTCGCCGTGGTGCGCTAGCCGTTTCGGAGTCAAGGGTGAAGCCGAGTTCACTTCTTCGCGCACCCACGATCTACTTCTGCAAGCGGATACATGAAGCGGCCTGCGCTGCCGCTGCGATTTCCAGCCCCAGGAGCCGGCGTATGGCGCGGATTGTTTGCAGTTATCTTGTTGGCTGTGCTCGTGCTGAGTTTGCTGCCTGCTTCGGTGCCGTTACCCACAACGGGCTGGGACAAGAGCAACCACCTTCTGGCTTTCGCGGTGTTGGGATGGCTGGGTCGCTGGTCCTGGCCTTGTCGTACCCCGACGGTCCTAGGGGGCCTACTTCTCTATGGCGCATTTATCGAACTGCTGCAGTCGCTCACACCGGATCGTGTGGCGGAGCTCGCGGATCTAGTGGCCGATGTGTTCGGATTGATTCTCGGAATGGCTCTGAGTCTGTTCATCGTCGCAAGGCGCTGATGCGGATTGGCCTGCTTGGGCCGACCGTGAATGGCAAACCTGCGTCGATTTCGGGCCGCCTAAATTTGGGCTGTGCTACTCGTTTTTCGCGTGCCCCGTGTGAGTCGCAAGTGGTTGGGGCTTGTTGGCGAACTGGCAACTAAAATGCCGTCTGAATGAGGGAGTTTTTCTGATTGTGATTTATCGTCTTTTGCGGCCGCAGCTGGTACATACGGCGAACCTGAAGTATCGGCTTGCGCCATGAAGTCAGTCTTGGTCGTATGTATCGGCAACATCTGCCGCAGCCCGATGGGAGAGGCCTTGATCGCCGCTGCCTTGCCGCAGCTCGAGGTAGCTTCGGCTGGCGTTGGTGCGCTGGTGGGGCAGCCGGCTGATCCCATTGCGCGTCAACTCATGGCCGAGCGCGGGCTCGACATCGAGGCCCACCGCGCGCGCCAACTGACCAATCTGATGTGCCAGCAGGCCGATCTGATCCTTGTCATGGATGAAGAGCAGCGGCTGCAAATCAACCAACGTTACCCGCTCACGCGCGGCAAATTGTTCCGTCTGGGTGAGGTTGCGCGCGTCGACATCCCCGACCCCTATCGCCTGGGCCGACTGGCCTTCGAGCAAGCCCTGCAACTCATCGATGCCGGCGCCAGTGCGTGGGTCGAACGCATTAGAAAACTCTCATGACTTCCCTTGCTTCCCCATCTGCCTCGTCGGTTGCCGTTGCCGGGCCTCTGCGCGACGACGACGACGATGTAATTCACCTGTCCGAATACCTGGACATTCTCATCGACCGCAAATGGTTGGTGGCGAGCATCACGTTCGTCGCCGTCGCGCTGGGGGTCGCTTACGCGTTGCTGGCAACGCCCATTTATCAGTCCAATCTGCTGGTCCAGGTCGAAGACTCTGCGCCCGACGCGAAGAGCTTTCTGGGAGATACCGGGGCACTGTTCGATGTAAAGACACCAGCCATTGGCGAAATTCAGATCATCCGGTCGCGAATGATCATGGGCGGCGCGATCGAGGCAACGCGCTTGTACATCGATGCGCAGCCGCGCTATACGCCGCTGATCGGCGAGTGGCTCGCCCGCCGTGCCAAGGAGCTGTCGGAGCCGGGTTTTCTGGGGGTGAGCGGTTATGTCTCGGGCACGGAGGCGATCAACATCGCCAAGTTTGATGTTCCCTCAAAATTTGAAGACCAGAAGCCTTTCACCGTCACCGCGCAAGCCGATGGCCAGTACACACTTGCGCACCCTGATCTGGCCGAACCGCTGACCGGCACGGTCGGCAAGTTGCTGAGTCAGCAGGTGTCCGGCGGCGCGATAGTGCTCATTGTCTCGCAACTCGACGGCAAGCCTGGCGCGCAGTTTGTCGTTTCTCGCGCTTCCGTGCTTGCCACGACCGAGGATCTGCAAAAGCGAGTGCAGCTCAGCGAGCAGGGCAAGCAGTCGAACGTAATCAGCGTGACCTTGGAAGACAGCGATCGCGATCGCTTGCGTCGCATCCTTGATGCAATCGGCGCGCAGTACGTGCATCAAAACGTCGAACGCAAGGCAGCCGAGGCAGAGAAGACGCTCGAATTTCTCGATCGGCAGTTGCCCGAGTTCAAGAAGCAGCTCGAAGGCTCTGAAGATGCGTACGCAAATTTCCGGAACAAGAACGGAACCGTTGCCTTCGATGAGGAAGCCAAGGCAATCTTGAGCCAGGCGGTGCAGCTGGAGACCAAGAAGCTCGAGTCAGAGCAGTTGCGACGCGAACTGCTCTCGCGCTTCACTGAGACGAACCCCAAGGTGCGCGTGATCGACGGGCAAATCGCTGCCTTCCGCCATGAACTCGATGGCATCGACCGTCGCGTGAGCGCCATGCCGGTTCAGCAGCGGGACGCATTGCGGCTGGAGCGAGACGTTCGCGTCAACGGCGAGCTCTACAAATCGCTGCTCAACAGCTCGCTGCAGTTGCGCCTCGTCAAGGAAGGCAAGGTCGGCAACGTGCGCTTGCTCGACAAGGCCACCGAGCCCAAGAGGCCCGTGAAGCCACAGAAGCAGTTGGTTGTGGCGTTGTCACTGGTGCTGGGGTTGTTGGCAGGCATCTCGCTGGCCATCCTGCGCAGCAAAATGGCCAACGGCATTCGGAATCCTCAAGAGATCGAAGATCGTCTCGGATTGAACGTCTATTCCGTTGTCCCTCTTGCCGTCGAACAGGAGAAGATTCTCCAGCGCATTGCCGGTGGTGCCGGCGGTGTTCAATTGCTGGCCATCACCGAGCCGGGAAGTGTCGCCATAGAGAGCTTGCGCAACCTGCGCATCTCCCTACAGCTGACCTTGATGGAATCCGGGAACAACCGGGTGCTCATCACTGGTGCGACGCCGGGCGTGGGCAAGAGCTTTGTTTCCGGCAACTTCGCAGTGATCATGGCGCAGGCCGGCAAACGCGTGCTGCTGATCGATGCCGACTTGCGCAAGGGGCACATTCAGAAAGCCTTCGGCCTTCCACGGCAGGGCGGCCTCGCCGATGTATTGGTGGGAGACCTGACCACGGAGCAGGCGATCCATGCCCAGGTTGTACCTAACCTCGATGTTCTTACGACCGGTAACTACCCAGTTAACCCGGCGAACATGATGTTGTCGTCCAGGCTGGGCGACTTGCTGAATGCCATGTCTGCCCAGTACGACCTGGTGGTGATCGACAGCCCACCGGTGTTGGTTGCGGCTGATGCCGCGGCAGTGGCTGCACATACCGGGGCCATCCTGCTGGTTGCTCGCGACGGCCTCACGCAACTTGGTGAACTCAACGAGAGCGTCAAGCGCCTGGCGCACGCGGGGCAGCAGGTTAACGGCGTGGTCTTCAATGGCATGGACCTCTCGCGCAGGCACTACGGAAGCTACGGCTACAAGTACGGTGGCTACCGCTATACCGAGTACAAGTACAAGGAAGCGGCTTGAGTTTGCAGCTTGTACTGAGCATGGCTTCGGTTCGAAGAAAGGGAAATCTTCTTCAGTACCACGTCACCTGCCTCGACACAAACAATACACAAACTCACATCTGACCGTGGCGGAATACCCAGAACAGGGGGTGTGCCCTGGTATTTCTTCACAGAAAATGAAGAAATGAAACAACGCTTCCGGCGGGTGGAACTCAGGTGATCAATCGTTTGGCTGCCCCGCTGCTTGCGCTGCCACGTCCTGCCAAACGCTTGCTGGCATTGGCCGTGGATGCGGTTTTGTGCTTGCTGTGCGTTTGGCTCGCATTCAGTTTTCGGTATGAGCAATGGGTAACCCTGCGCGGGGTGCAATGGTCCGCGCCGGTCATGGCCGTGGTCTTGGCGCTGCCGCTCTTTGTGGTCTTCGGCTTGTACCGGGCGATCTTTCGCTATGCCGGCAGCGCTGCATTGATGGCGATCGTGCGGGCCTGCACTGTGTTCGGCCTCGGCTATGCACTGATGTTCTCCGTGGTCGGCGTGAAGGGCGTGCCGCGCACGGTGGGCATTCTGGCGCCGCTGTTGCTCTTCCTCGCGATTGCGGGTTGCCGCATGTTTGCGCGTTATTGGTTGGGCGGCCTGTACATGAGCGCGCTTCATCGCAAAGCCCTTCCGCAAGTGGTGATCTACGGTGCCGGCGGCGCCGGTCTACAGCTGGCCGCGGCATTGGCACAAAGCCGCGAAATGATGCTTTGCGCTTTTGTGGACGATGCGGCCCACCTTCAAGGCAACACGCTCAATGGCGTGCGAATTCACTCGGTTGAATGGTTGGAGCAGAACGCCACCAAGCAGGGTATTACCGATGTGCTGCTGGCCATGCCTTCGGCCAGCCATCTGCGTCGTGTTGAAATTTTGAATCGGCTCTTGCCGCTGCGTCTGCATGTGCGCACGTTGCCGGCCCTGGCCGATCTGGCCAACGGCAGGGTGCAAGTCAATGACCTGCTCGAGGTGGATATCGAAGATCTGCTGGGCCGCGATCCGGTGGCACCGGTGGCCGACTTGCTGCACAAGCACATTCGCAGCCAGGTGGTCTTGGTTACCGGGGCTGGTGGCTCCATCGGCAGCGAGCTTTGCCGGCAGATCGTGCAGCTTTCGCCATCGGTCCTGCTGCTGGTGGACTTGAGCGAATACGCGCTCTATGCCGTTCACCAGGAGCTCGAGGAGCTTGCACCTGAAGTGCGCGTCATCCCGCTCCTGGCCTCGGTGTGCGATGCCCGCCGGCTGCGCGAGATCATGCATGCGTGGCGCCCTGACACGGTCTATCACGCGGCCGCCTACAAGCACGTGCCCCTCGTCGAACACAACCCGATCGAAGGCGTGCGCAACAACGCGATCGGCACGCTCACTGCGGCGCGAGTGGCAATGGAGTGCAAGGTCCGGCGCTTCGTGCTGGTCAGCACGGACAAGGCCGTTCGGCCGACCAACATCATGGGGGCCAGCAAGCGGTTGGCTGAAATGGCGTTGCAAGGGTTGGCGCAGCAGAGTACCGACACCTGTTTCTCGATGGTCCGTTTCGGCAATGTGCTCGGTTCCAGTGGTTCGGTGGTGCCACTGTTTCGGCGCCAGATTGAAGCCGGTGGGCCAATCACGCTCACGCATGCCGACATCACGCGCTATTTCATGACGATTCCCGAGGCCGCCCAGCTGGTGATCCAGGCGGGCGCAATGGCCTGGGGCGGCGACGTTTTCGTGCTCGACATGGGTAACCCGGTGCGCATCATCGATCTGGCGCGTCGGCTGGTGGAACTCTCGGGGCGCACCGTGCGCGACGAGGCAACGCCCGAAGGCGACATCGAGCTGTACATCACCGGCTTGCGCCCCGGCGAGAAGCTGTACGAAGAGCTGCTGATCGGCAACAACGCCATGCCCACGGCTCATCCGCGCGTGATGAAGGCGCACGAAAATTGCCCACCTTGGGAAGAGCTTTGGCGCCAGTTCGATGTGCTGAACGCAACGCTTGAAAGCAGCGACGTTCCAGCCTTGAAGGCTGCGCTGAAGCAGATGCTGTCCGGCTATCAGCCGCACCTGGAAGTGGTCGACTGGGTGCACATGGAGCGGCATCGTGTGCGGCCCGCGAGCCAGCCACTTGCCATCGAGCATCATCATCGCCCCGACGATGGTGGCAAGCCCGCATCCCCGATCGCGATAGCCGCCTGACTTTCTTCTCTGCTCGCCAAGTGCGAGATTCGATAGCCAGGCTTCTCTCGCAAGCCGCGGTTATTGAGCCGGTCCGAAATCCAGAATGTTGTCCCCCGCCTTGGGCTTGTTGTCGTCCGGCGGCGAGAAGCTGAACGCCCTCGGGTCCCGCGAGGTCGTCATTTCGTAGAGCGGGTTGATTCGTCCCAGCTTTGCGCCACCGTCCCGCACCAGGGGAGCCCAGGTGAAGTTTGCGGAGAACTTGCTGGACCGCGGCAGCAGCGCGTCGAATGGCAGCGAAATGTAGATGCCCTTGTCGAAGCTGCCTTCGCCGAACCGCGCCGCCGACACATTGGTCTTGGTGGCATAGGCGCCGATCGTCACGCCGTTGTCGAAGCGGCGGCTGATGTCGATGGACACGCCGCGATCGCCGGCCAGGTACTGGCCCACGCTGACCCTGGCTTGCACGCCGTTCCAGCCGGTGTCCCAGTACAGGGTGGCATGGCCGGTGTTGACCTTGTAGTCGCGCAGGCCGAAGTCCTGCGCAAAGTCGCGCTGCCGCACATGGTTGATGTCGACGCCCAGGGCAAACTTGCTGCGCCACGGCCGGTACAGCCATTCGGCGCCGACGCCCGCGAACATGGGTTCGAGCGCACCGCCATACACGCTGTAGTACTGGTCTTCGTTCAAGCGGCCCACGTGGGTCAGCTGAAGCACCGGCATGGTCAAGCGCTTCGACGTGACGTACTCGCGCTGGAAGGTTCGCACGCGCGGCAGGTTGCTGGGCGCGGTGTAGGTGAACTTGTCGAAGTTGTCCACCAGTCGCCAGTTCAGCGCGGCATTCACCCAGGTGCTCCGCGTAAAGCGGTACTCGGCCGTTGCCTGGACACCGAGCTGGTAGAGCACGAAAGCATCGGGCCCGCCCAGGATCTGCGAGAAGCTGGGGGTCAACCCGAAGAAGAATTTCTGGGGACGATGCTCCCAGGCAGCCATCGCGGGTTCGGTGGGCTGCAAGGTGTTCGTTGCCGCGGTTGTGGCCGCGTTCTTCGACGGAAACTCGAGGAGCCGGTCTTCGCTGTTGTCCTGCGGCGGTGCGTACTCGCGTTGGCTGACGGCCCGTTTCTCGGCGGGCGTTTGTGCCCGGTAGTGCGCCGTCACCCATTCGGCCCTGTCCACAACCTGTGCGTGCATGGCCAGGCCGCGTTCGTTGTAGTGCAGGATGAACGTCTTTGCCGACGCCGGTGCATCGCGATGCAGCACGGCAATGATCTGCTGCACGCGCGCTTCGCGATAGACGGTGTTGCTCTCGGTGATCCAGACGTGCAGGCCGCTGCCTTGCGGCGCGATGCGCTGGACCGTCCATTCGGTACGGGACTCGATCTCGGCAGCCGTGGATGCCCACCCGGGTGGATTCGCGGGTGCTTCCGGCGTAAAGCGTGGCTGGGGCGGATCGGCGACCTTGCTGGATCGCATCGATGCGACGTTGGTCGACAAGGTAATGCCAACCATCACCTTGTTGCCGCGCTCGAAGCCGGCACTGAAGGCCACGTTCGGCGAGTAGCGGTACTCGAGGCCGATGTTGAAGGGGGAGCGTTGCCGCTGGTTGTTGTTCTGCGGCTCGTGCTGGTAGTCGTTGCCTTCGTACTCGAGCTTGACGGTCAGCGGCTCCCAGGGCGTGCGCCACGCCACGCCGCCGAACAGGGCCGCAGGGCCGCGGAAGTAGGAGCCGAAGTTCGCCTCGCCACCTGTCGATGATGAACGACCGGGGCGCGTTCTGAATCGGCTGCTCAGCGCGATCAGCGGGTTGCGGATGTTGCCGCTGCTGCCCAGGTATCCCCAGCCGATGCCAAGGCTGAAATCCAGGTCGCCGTGGCGCTTGTTGGCAACCAGGTATTCGGAAGAAAACAGGCCTGTACCACCGAGATCTCGAAAACCCAGCGCTAGCTCGGGCACGTATGCAGATTCGCGAAGAAGTCGCACCTTCATGTCGATGCTCTTGTCTTTATAGCTCTGGCCAGTAGTGCTGACGGCGTACGCCCGATCGTTGACGGATGTATAGCGGAAGCCGCCTTCCAACCAGTCGAGCGGTTGGAACATGAAATTGAGCCGTGTATATGGCGCAACGTTGGTCAGGGAGGTCCGGAAGTCGCCGGCCTGGCCCATTCGGGCTGTGGGCGTCTGCAGCAAGCCGGTTTCGCCCCAGTCGTTGCCGCTGGCGCGGTAGGGCTGGTATTGCGGAACGGGCTGCGGGCGCACGGATGCCGTGGTTGAAGGGGCTGCCGCAGCCTGCGGATCCATCCGCGCGGGCGATGCCGCCGCGAGGGTGTCATTGCCTTGTGGCGCAGGTCCCTGCGTTGCCAGGAACTTGATGATTCCCTCGGATGCGGCGACCAGGTCGGCCATGTCGCGCGGCGCGGCCCAGATCCACGCGCCCGGGGCCGGCTCATCGGAGGGTTGGCTGTTCCATGGCGCAACGCCCACGCGAGCGGTGCGGCCGTCGGGCTGGGCAACCCATGCCCAGTCGTAGGAGCCCACGGGTTCGCATGCCGTGACGTAGTCCCATGCGGACCGGCCGGCTTCGTGCGCCACGTGGCAAAGCTCGCCGTTCGGTCGGACGATGGCAACGGTCTTCAGGTCGGCCGGCGGCGCGACGAGTTGCTGGCCGGCGCTCAGGACCGGGTCTTCTTCCGGATGGGCCTGCAGCCATCGCGGGTCGACCACGCCGAGCGCCACCCGGCCGGTGACTGGCATTTGCTGCAGCCAGGTGATCAGCTTCAGCCGCTCGACCTGATCGGCCCGCGCCGCGAGCCGGTTCGCTGCTTCGATGCGAACCAGCAAGGTGTTCTTGAGGAATTGCTGCGCGAGTCGCTCCTGCGGGACCCGCCATGCAAGGCCGGGCGCAGCGGCACCCTCGGGCTGGCGCAGTAGCCAGGTGCTCAGGCGTTCGCCGGGGCGCACGTCGGCATCGCTGGCCGGCGCGTTGGCTGCGGTCTTGTCCCAAGTCTGTGCCAGCGCACTGAAATTCGCCGCCAACGCGCAGGCGACGGCCACGTGACGAGGCCAGTGGTGTTTGCTGCGCGTGCGAATCGGGGCTCTCATGTCCCGGCGCCCGCCGGAGAGCCGGCTGCTGGCGCGGGAGGTGTCCACCGCTCGAAGCTCATGCAGAAGTCGTTGGAAATGCATTGCTCCGAGTACACGACTTGAGGCGTACCTGAAAGAAGCGAGACGGCAAAGCGCGCGTTCGGCAGCGAAGAATTTGCGGGCAACGACACGCTGCGCTCTTCATACCATTGCAAGGAGTTGGCGGCAGTCCCGGAGAGGGCGCTGTCGCCGGGCGGTGCGATCGGTGTACGAACGACTTCATCGCGAATGCCGAAGCGATAGCCCGGCATGAGATCCCGCTCGCGCCTGTACCGCTGCTCTTGCGCAGCAGAAGTGCCCGGGTCGGCTTGCCATGAAGGAAGTGAAGAGAAGCGCACGGTGCGCCAGTCGATGCTGAGGCCGGTGGTTCCTGCCAAGTGGCCGTTCAGGAGCTTGACGACCTCACCGGAGCTGCTGTACCAGACTTCCACCGGCCCTTCGGCGCGCCTGTCGACATAGCCGAGGACCATGAAAATGGTTCGGCCGTCAATGACGGTTTTCAGGTAGCGGTAGTTGGGATTGAAGTTGGGTTGCGCCGATTCGGGTGCTCCTCGATAGAGGAGGCGAGCCGTATCCAGCATGGCAGAAGATCCGGAGGAGCAACCGCCAACGCCCAAACAAAACGTTGCCCAAAGGCAACGTTTCAAGAATCGCGTGGCGGAACCTACGCGCGGACTTTTCAGCGAATGCCCTCCCAAGGGGAGGGCACGCAGCATTAACGCGTGCCGGTGGTACCAGTGGTGCCGGTGCCTGTCGTGCCGCCAGGGCCAATGCCGAAGCCGCCGCCAGAATTGCCACCGTTGCTGCTGCCCAGGGCGGCAGCGAGCGCCACGCCGGCGGCAACGCCACCCACCACTTGGGGGCTGACTCGTCCGACTGCGGCATTGGTGGCGCCACCAGCGCCGGCCGCGCCCTGGATAATCTGTGCTCTATCGCTCGCACCGGGGGTTTGAGCAAAAGCAGAAGAAGTTGCCAGAACGGCCAAGGCCATGGCCGTTGAGAGCTTGAAAATCGTCATGCTGATCCCTTGAAATTCGGTGTTTATCGCAAAGAGGTTAACAGCATCATAAATGTGCCGCAACAAATTCCCCCGCCTGCTACAGCGGGGGACGGACGCAGTCGTGACTTTCGCCCGGGCGTGTTTCGCGGTGCTACGTAACGCATTCGATGCGCCGGACGTAACGGCGATGGCGCGACAAGCAGGCTGCTGCCGGTCGCCGCTTGAAATTCACATTGGCAGCATCGCATTCCTCAATGAAATCAAGGCATTCGACGTGGCGGAGGTATTTGCAACTCAAAGTGCTCTGCGTAGGCATTGTTCCTGCAGTGTCTGAAACGAAAGTGAGCATTTCTAGTTCGGAGCTGTCGCCATGAGTGTTGCTTGTCATCCGTTGTCTTCACAGTCGATGCTGGAGCTCGAAGCGCCCAGGAATTCCTACGGCGGCACTTTTCGCAGTGCCTTGATCGTTGAGGAAGACATCGCCATGGCCGAGCGCATGCGGCGCATCCTGGGCGGACTTGCGCCAGGTCGGCGCGTGGTGGTCGCGTCCACTCAGGCGGAAGCCCGCAACCTGCTGGCAGCGCTGCCCTATGACCTGATGCTGGTCGACATGAATCTGCCGGCCCGCGACGGGGTGTCGTTGATTCAACATGCCCGCCAGTCCTATCCCTGGATCGAGAGTGTCGCCATGTCGGCGGCCGACGACCGCGAACTGGTGGATGCCGCCATTGCCGCGGGAGCCGTGGGCTACTTGCTGACGGAGGCAGACGACGCCGAACTGGCCTTTCAGCTGCGCTCGATCGAACGTGGCGGTGCACCGATGGACTCGCGCGTCGCGCGCCGTCTCCTGGGCACGATCGCGGCATCGGCCAGGACGAAGGGCATTGCTCCATTCGCGGCCATTTCGCCTCCGCAACCGCGGCCCCGGCCGCAGCCGGCGTCCGGTTTGTTGTCGCCGCGCGAACTCAACGTGCTGCGGTTGATCGCGCAAGGGTGGAGCAACCGGCAGATCGCAGAGTCGGTCTTCCTGTCGGTCAACACGGTCGAGTTTCATGCCAAGAGCATCTACCGCAAGCTCTCGGTGAAATCCCGGACCCAGGCGGTTCACGAGGCGACGCAGCACGGCCTTCTGAACTGAGGCCGGTGCGCTCGTGCCGCCTGCTTGCGGGCGGCGGCCGGTCCACGCCATGGCGCGCAATGCCCGGTCGCGCGCCTGTACGCCGCTTCCGCGGGTTGGGGCCCGTTGAAAATCCATCCGGCGCCCCGCTACAATCCTTGGTTGACCTTGCTACGGTTAAGGTTGGCCCTGCTCCAGCGAAGAAGACAAGAGGATCCCCATGAGTGACATGACCTCCGGCTCGCCCCGGATCGACACAAGCAAGCGGACGTGGTTGATCGCATCCAGCTGTGCCGGCGTAGCGGGCGGCGTGGCCACCGCCATTCCCTTTGTGAGCACTTTCCAGCCTTCCGAGAAGGCCAAGGCTGCGGGTGCTGCGGTCGAGGTCGATATCTCGACACTCAAGGTCGGCGAGAAAATGACCGTCGAATGGCGGGGCAAGCCGGTCTGGATCCTCAAGCGCACCCCCGCGCAGGTCGCGGAACTCCCCAAGCTGGATGGCCAGCTGGCCGATCCCCTCTCCAAGCGCCACCCCGACGAATTCACCCCCAAGTACGCGCAGAACGAGCACCGCTCGATCAAGCCCGAAGTGCTGGTCGTGGTCGGCATCTGCACCCACCTGGGCTGCTCGCCGAGCGACCGCTTCCAGGCCGGCCCGCAGCCCTCGCTGCCCGCCGACTGGGAAGGCGGCTTCCTCTGCCCCTGCCACGGTTCCACGTTCGACCTGGCCGGCCGGGTCTTCAAGAACAAGCCTGCGCCCGACAACCTGCCGGTGCCGCCGCACATGTACCTGTCGGACACCAAGCTCCTGATCGGTGAAGACTCCAAGAAGGCCTGAGGCGGAACAAGAACATGGCTGAATTCCACGAGATTTCCCCCAACGCACCCGCCGGCGAGAAGCTGCTGAACTGGGTCGACAACCGCTTCCCCCTCACCAAGCTCTGGAACGACCAGTGGGGCAAGTACTACGCGCCGAAGAACTTCAACTTCTGGTACATCTTCGGCTCGCTGGCGATGCTGGTCCTGGTGATCCAGATCGTCACCGGCATCTTTCTCGTCATGCACTACAAGCCCGACGCGAACCAGGCGTTCGCATCGGTCGAGTACATCATGCGCGACGTGCCGTGGGGCTGGCTCATCCGCTACATCCACTCGACGGGCGCCTCGGCGTTCTTCATCGTGGTGTACCTGCACATGTTCCGCGGCCTCATGTACGGCAGCTACCGCAAGCCGCGCGAGCTGATCTGGGTGTTCGGCTGCGCGATCTTCCTGTGCCTGATGGCCGAGGCCTTCATGGGCTACCTGCTGCCCTGGGGCCAGATGTCCTACTGGGGCGCCCAGGTGATCGTGAACCTGTTCGCCGCCATCCCCTTCGTCGGCCCAGACCTGGCCCTGCTGATCCGCGGCGACTACGTGGTGAGCGACGCCACGCTGAACCGCTTCTTCAGCTTCCACGTGATCGCCGTGCCGCTGGTGCTGCTCGGCCTGGTGGTGGCCCACCTGATCGCACTGCACGAAGTGGGGTCGAACAACCCCGACGGCATCGAGATCAAGGCCAACCGCGGCCCCGATGGACATCCGCTGGACGGCATCCCGTCGCATCCGTACTACACGGTGCACGACATCTTCGGCGTGGTGGTGTTCCTCACGATCTTCTCGGCGGTGATCTTCTTCGCCCCTGAAGCCGGCGGGTACTTCCTCGAGTACAACAACTTCATTCCGGCCGATTCGCTGAAGACGCCGAACCACATTGCCCCGGTCTGGTACTTCACGCCGTTCTATTCGATGCTGCGCGCGACCACCGACGACATGGTCAACGTGTTCGCGCTGATCATCGCTGCAGCCGCCATCTGGAACTTCGTCAAGGGCAAGTCGGGCATGGGCCTGAAGATCGCCGGCGTCGTCGTTGCGGCTGTCGTGATCTTCCTGCTCAAGAACTTCGACGCCAAGTTCTGGGGCGTGGTGATCATGGGCGGCTCGGTCATCATCCTGTTCTTCCTGCCCTGGCTCGACCACAGCGAAGTCAAGTCGATCCGCTACCGTCCGGGCTGGCACAAGTATGTGTATGGCCTGTTCGTCTTCTTCTTCCTGATCCTGGGCTACCTGGGCATCCAGCCGCCCGGCGTCTGGGGTGAGCTGGCCATCGGCTCGTTCAAGCTGGACATCGCGCAGACCATCTCGCAGATCGGCACGCTCGTGTACTTCGGCTTCTTCCTGCTGATGCCGTGGTGGAGCAGCAAGGGCGAGTTCAAGACCGTGCCCCAGCGCGTGGTCTTCGCCGCCCATTGAGAACCACAAGCGCCAAGAGAGCTGAGAGAAACACGATGAAGAAGAAAAGCATTTCCGGCTGGCTCGCGGTCCTGGGTCTTGCACTGGGCCTGACCTTCTCCGCGGCGGCATCGGCCGAGTCCGAGGGCATTGCGTGGGACAAGGCACCCAACAAGACGACCGACGTGGCAGCCTTGCAGAACGGCGCCAAGCTGTTCGTCAACTACTGCCTGAACTGCCACTCGGCTGCCTTCATGCGCTACAACCGCCTGCAGGACCTCGGCATCACCGAGCAGCAGATCAAGGACAATCTCCTGTTCTCGACCGACAAGGTCGGCGAGACCATGAAGGCGAACATCGATGCCCGCCAGGCCAAGGAATGGTTCGGCACCACGCCCCCTGACCTGACCCTGGTCGCCCGCTCGCGCGCCGGCCACGGCGGCACCGGCGCCGACTACCTCTATACGTACCTTCGCACCTACTACCGCGACGACACCAAGGCCACCGGCTGGAACAACCTCGTGTTCCCGAGCGTCGCCATGCCGAACCCCCTGTGGGAACTGCAGGGCGAGCGCCGACCGGTCTACACCAAGATCGAACAGCACGGCCATGAGGCCGAAGTGTTCAAGGGCTGGGAGCAAGTCACTCCCGGCACCCTGACGCCCGTGCAGTACGACCATGCGGTCGGCGACCTGGTGAGTTACCTGCAATGGATGGCCGAACCGGCACAGAACACCCGCATCCGCATCGGCGTGTGGGTGCTGCTGTTCCTGGCCATGTCGGTGGTTTTCGTGTGGCGACTGAACGCCTCGTACTGGAAAGACGTCAAGTAGTTCCGTCCACGCCGACCGGGCGCCTCGTGCATCCGGTCCCACAGAGTGGGTTGCCAACGCGACCCACTCTTTTTGATTTTTAGGAGTCTCTCGCCATGATGGTCTTGTATTCAGGAACGACCTGCCCCTTTTCCCACCGCTGCCGCTTCGTGTTGTTCGAAAAGGGCATGGACTTCGAGATCCGCGACGTCGATCTCTACAACAAGCCCGAAGACATCAGCGTGATGAACCCGTACGGCCAGGTGCCGATCCTGGTCGAGCGCGACCTGATCCTGTACGAGTCGAACATCATCAACGAGTACATCGACGAGCGCTTCCCGCATCCCCAGCTGATGCCCGGCGACCCGGTCGACCGCGCCCGCGTGCGCCTGTTCCTGCTCAACTTCGAGAAGGAACTCTTCGTGCACGTCTCGACGCTCGAGAACCGCACCACCAAGGGCAACGAGAAGGCGCTGGAAAAGGCCCGCTCGCACATCCGCGACCGCCTCACGCAGCTGGCCCCCGTGTTCCTCAAGAACAAGTACATGCTGGGCGACAACTTCTCGATGCTCGACGTGGCCATCGCGCCGCTGCTGTGGCGCCTGGACTACTACGGCATCGACCTCAGCAAGAACGCGGCACCGCTGCTGAAGTACGCAGAGCGCATCTTCTCGCGCCCGGCCTATATCGAGGCGCTGACTCCGTCTGAAAAGGTCATGCGAAAGTAATTAAGATCGCCCCCAGGCTTCGCGCACTTCGTGTCGCTTCGCCAACCCCCTTCCGGGGGCAACACCAGCGGCCCGGCAGAGCCGGTTCCGCGGTGTTCCGCGAAGAGACAGTGGCCAATTCGAGGCCGCGATTTCGCGATTGCACGGTACCAATTTCATGATCAACGCGCTCGAGTCGTCCTCCACCCGCCCGTACCTCATCCGGGCGCTGTACGAATGGTGCACCGACAACGGGTTCACGCCCTATGTCGCGGTGCAGGTCGACGAGACCGTCCAGGTGCCGCGCGAGTACGTGAAGAACGGCGAGATCGTGCTCAACATCAGCTTCGACGCGACCAGCTCGCTCAAGCTCGGCAACGATTTCATCGAGTTCAAGGCCCGTTTTGCGGGCAGTGCGCGCGAAATCAGCGTGCCGGTGGGGCGCGTGATCGCGATCTACGCGCGCGAGAACGGGCAGGGCATGGCGTTTCCGGCGCCGGCGCCATCGCTCGGCACCGAGCAAGGCGATGTGCCGTCGTCCGCCGCATCGCCGTCGCCCCAGGGCCAGACCCGCATGCCCTTGCGTGACGCCTCGCGCGGCACCGAAGGCGATGCCGGCAAGATCGTCCATCTGGTGACGGGCGAGGACGCCGACGAAGCCATCGACACCGGCTTGCCCGCCGATCCCGACGACGAGCCGCCGCGCCCGCCGGCCGGTGGCGGCGCCCGGCCGTCGCTCAAGCGCATCAAGTAGCAGCGGCCGGCCACCCCGGCTGGCGCCACTAGAATCACGCATTGGAATTTCGCCGCTTTAGCTCAATTGGTAGAGCACCCGCCTTGTAAGCGGAAGGTCGTCAGTTCGATTCCGACAAGCGGCACCACGCAAAGAACCCCTGGGTCTTCACCGGCCCAGGGGTTTTTTCATGCCGAAGCCGATTGCGCCACGCCCTGCATCAGCAGACCCAGCATCGCCAGTTGCGCCACCAGCGTCGGCCGTTGCGCCGACCGCAGGTTCTCGAGCACGGCCTCCAGCAAGCCCGCACTTCGCCCCAGACCGGCCTGCTTCAGCCGCAGCACCTGCGCCTGCGCTCGCGACAGCGCGCCGCCGCCCTGATGGCGCAGGCCCTGGCGCAGCCACAGCGCCAGCAGTTCCAGCGTGTCGCCAGCCAGCGCGTTCAAGGCGGGCACGTCCTCGGCATCGCTGCGAAGGCCCAGCGGCTGTGGCGCCACTGCCTCGACCTGGAGCACCACGGCACGTTGCGCCGTCAGCAGGCTCAGCGGCTGCATCACCGCCCGATCGCCCTGCAGATGCACGGTGCCGGCCACGGCGCGCAGCGGGCCGTATTCGCCGGCAAGCGCGCGGGCCAGCGCATCGACGGCGCCGGGCGCGACCGCGCGATGCGGCAAGGCCAGGTGCAGCCAGTCGCGTTCGTTGTTGTCGTCTTCGGCCGGGGCTTCGTCCGACCCTTCCGGTGCTGCCTGCTTCAGCCGCGCATGCAGCACCTGCGCCGCCGCATCCCAGTGGCACGACACCGCCTCCATGCGCTCGAACGCCACCACATGCAGCTGCCCCGATGCACCCGCCGACGCGCCGCCCGCGGCCTGCCGCGGCCGCACGAAGTCGGGAGCTGCCTCGCGCAGATGTGCCACCAGCGCGGCCACGCTGTCCTGCCGCAGTGGTGCGACGAGGTCGTCCCACGACTTGGGCGACAGCGGCAGCACGCCCGTCTGCCGCGCGCCGGCCGTGATGTCGACGAGCCCGTTGGCGCGCCGTGTCGCGGTCTTGGTGATGACCTGCCCGCTCGCCAGTTGCCGCAGCGGAAAGCCCGCGACGCGCCGGTTCATCAGGGCCTGCGCGGTGCCGCCCGCGGCGGCATCGGCCGCGCGCGACCACTGACGCTCCAGCACGGTCACGTTCTGCGTGTCGGGGTCCGCGAACAAAACGCTCGCGCCCTCGGCGGCGTCGTCGGACCAGAGCTCGGCCCCGAGCGACACCAGCCGCAGGTGATCGAGCGCGACCTCGCCCTTGACGCCGATGCCGAGGATCCGGCTGGCCGGCAGCGCGGGCCGCGTCTGTGGCCGCGCGGCATGCGCCGCCGCCTGCAATCGCGCCCACAGCTCGGTCAGTACGCGCACCAGCCGCAGCGGCTCGAAGCGGCTGCTGCGCGCGTGCTGGGCCTGCAGCAGTTGCCAGAGTTCGTCGAGCGCATCGTCCACCCAGCTCCAGGCCAGCGCGCGCGCCTGGTCGCGCACGGCCTCGAAGCGGGCCGCGAGCGCCATCAGCGGCTGGCTCGAACCGTCGAGCCAGAGCGACAGCAGCAGGGTGTCGATCTGCGCACGCAGCGCAACGGCGGCTTCGCCCTGCATCGCCGCCGGTTGCGGCACCGGGTCCGAGGCGGTCGCGCCTGCCGAAGCGGGCGGCGACACCTCGAGCAGCACCTCCGCCGAACCGGGCGCCAGCGGCCCGGCCTGCCGGAATGCCCACACCGCGATCACCACGTGCGCACAGCCGCTGCCCTGCTTGCAATCGCAGCGCGCATGAACCAGCGAGCTGCGCGAGAAGAAGCGCACGCTGCACATCGGCAGCCGCGCCACCGGCGGCGCACTGGCGCTGCGCCAGGCCTGCACGCCGACCACCGGACGCGCGGCGGCGAGCTTGTTCGCCTGTTCGAGCACGGAGGGTGCGAGGCTGGCGGCCAGCGCGGCATCGTCGAACTGCGCGGGGCTCCATGCGCCGTCCGGCTCGGTGGCTTCCTGCGCGTCTTCGGGCGCATCCGCCTGCGCCGACGCTGCCTGCGCCTGGTAGGCCAGCACCAGCATCACCCGATGCCGGCACATGCCGCTGGCGGGGCAGCTGCACTGCGCGTCGCGCAGCGTGCGTCCCGGCGGCAGGCTGGTGCGCACGCCGTCGTCGAACTGCGCCTGCACCACGCCGTCGGCGCCGGTCTCCAGCTTCGGCAGCAGGCCGGCCGCCACGTCCTTCTGCGCGCGCTTCACGAAGCCCGCGTTGGCCAGCGCCGTCAGCGCCTCGGGCGTCAGCTCCAGCAGGTCGGCCCGCCATGCCGTGGTGCCGCTCATCCCTGCACCTTCTCGGCCAGCCAGCCGGCCAGCTGGCCCGGCGTCATCGCGCCGATCTGCGCGCCTTCGCGTACCAGCCGCGCGGCCATCTCGCGGTCGTAGTTGGGTTCGGCCTTGGAGTCGAGCGCCGCCAGGCCCAGCACCTTCGCGCCGGACTCGACCAGCGCCTTCACGCGGCGCACCAGCTCGTGCTCGCTGCCGCCTTCGTAGAAGTCGCTCACCAGCACCACGATGCTCTTCGAGGGATTGGCGACGAGCGTCTGCGCATACGCCACCGCCTTCGCGATGTCGGTGCCGCCGCCGAGCTGCACCTTCATCAGCAGCTCGACCGGGTCGGACACGTCGGCGGTCAGGTCGACCACTGCCGTGTCGAAGGCCACGAGCCGCGTGCGCATGCCGGGCAACTGCCACAGGCAGGCGGCCATCACTGCGCTGTGGATCACCGAGTCGACCATCGAGCCGCTCTGGTCGATCAGCAGGATGATGTCCCACGGCTCGGCGTGCCGCTTCGTGCGGCTGATGAACACCGGCCGCTCCACGTAGAGCTTGCGGCGCTGCGGGTCGTAGCGGTGCAGGTTGGCGGCCAGCGTCTGCCTGAAGTCGAAGTTGCGCGCGACCTTCATGCGCGAGCGGCGGCGCCGGTCGCGGCTGCCGCTGAAGGCCTGGCGCACTTCGGTGGCGAGCTTTTCCATGATGCGGCGCACCACCTCGGCCACCAGCTTGCGCGCGGCCGCGAGCACCTCGGGGTTCATCAGGTGCTTGGTGTGCAGCACTGCGCGCAGCAGAGATTCGGAGGGCTCGATGCGCTCGAGCACCTCGAGGTTGGTCACCACCTCGTCGATGCCGTAGCGCTCGACCGCGTCCCGCTCCAGCCGCTCGATCACTTCCTTCGGAAAGAGCGTGTGGATGGTGTTGATCCAGTCCGGCGTGCTGAGTGCCGAGGGGCCCAGGCCCGCGCTGCGTTCGCCACGGCTCGCGCGGTCGGAGTCGCGGCCGTAGAGCCAGTCGAGCGCGGCATCGGCGGCCTGCGCCGCGGCGCTCAGGCCGCCGCAGGCCGATTCGGCCGGGTCGCCCAGCAGCAGGCGCCAGCGCTGCAGCGGATCGGGAATGTCGAGGCTCATAGGCGGGGGGCTTCCTCTGTGTCTTCGAGCGCCACGCCCCAGGCCGCGAGGCGCGCAAGCACCGCGTCTTCCACGCGGCGGGCCTCGGCCAGCTGTTCGGGTGCAGCCTCTCCCGCACGGTGGGCGGTGAGCGTGCGGCGCGAGAGGTGCGTGGCGTCGTGCAGCGCCAGCACCTGGTCGGCCAGCAGCCCGCGTTCCTGCGGCGGCAGCCAGGCGAAGGCGGCGCGCAGGCTGGGCATGGCGCGCACGAAGTCGGCGTTGTCCAGGGCCTGCACGGTACGGTCCATGCCGGCGACGAAAGCGGGTTCGGACGCGAGCACTTCGCGCGCCAGCGCCAGCAGCCCGGTGAGCGCATCGCCGAGCACGGGGGCGGGGAGAGAGTGCAGCAGTTGCATCGCCTCGGCCACGCCATGGTCGTCGTGCGTTTGCGCGTTGGCGGTGCGTCCGGCCAGGCTCAGTGTGGCACCGAGCGCCGCGCCGCGGCTCACCGCAGCGGCGCTGGCGTCGGCGGCCTTGCGCTGCCACACGGCGAGCGCGCGGGCCGGCTCCACGTCGAGCAGCGACGGCGCGTGCGCGTTGTGCGCATGGTCCTGCGCGTGGGCCAGCACGTCGGCCACGATCCGCCGCAGCGCAAGATGGCCTTCGAGGTGGGCCTGCATGTCGGCCGGTGCGATGTCCGCGGGCGGCTCCAGCAGCCACAGCGCGCGGTCGAAGCCCGACTCGATCACCACGCGCAGCACGGGCGCATCGGCCATGCCCAGCATCTGGCCGTGCCGCAGCAGCGTGTGCAGCACCGACAGCGCAGGGCCGAGTGCCTCGAAGCGCGGCTCGTTGGCAACGGCGCCCTGCAGTTCGCGCAGCAGCGCATCGCTGAGCGCCGACAGCCCCGCCCATGCGGCCTGGTTGAGGCCGTCGGCGAGCGGGCCGATGCGGCCGTGGGCCTGGCGCAGATCGTCTTCGAGCCGGGCGCGCGCTGCATCGTGCAGACTCGCGCCCCAGGCGCCGGCCTCGATCATCGCGGCCTGCTGCTCCAGCGGTTCGCTCAGCGACCACAGCTCGGTGCGCTCGCCCGACATCGCGAGCTTCGGCCCTTGGGTGCGGCGCACGCCGGGCAGCCGCAGGATAGCCAGGCGGTGCAGCACGCGGCTTTTCGCGCGGTCGGCTTCGAGCAGCAGGTCGAGCTTGATCTGGCCGCGCAGCACGACGCCGTGCGCCGCGAGTTCGGCCCGCACCGCGGCCACCAGCGGCGGCTGCGGTGTGCCGGGCGCCAACTGTCCGACGGTGTCGCCGGCCAGCACGTCCATCGCCTGCACCAGCACGGGATCGGTGCCGGGGCGGATCGCGCCGCGGTAGGTCCAGGGCAGCGGCGCGTCGAGCGCGTCCTTCACGAGCGCACCGGCCAGTGCGTCGAGCCAGTCGGAGCGCAGCGGCTTCTCGTGGCCGCGCAAGCGCGCGAGGCCCTGCGCGCGCAGGTGCACGGCCATCAGGTCGGCGGTGGAGGCGGGGAGTTTCTTCTCGCGCAGGCGCTGCATCACGTGCTGCAGCGCGCGGTGCGCGGCGCCTTCGGGGCCGTGGTCCCAGACCCACTGGTAGTAGGCGGGGGAGGGCATGCCCGAGGCATAGCCTGCGAAGGCGTCGAGGCGCTTGAAGGTGTAGGGCACGAGGTAGGAGCCGAATCGCAGCGCGGTGTCGGCGTCGTGCGTGTCTTCTTCGTCGGTGGATTCGAGCGAAGGCTGCGGCGTGGCGGGCAGCTCCGCAGGCATGCCTTGCCACAGCCGCGCCAGCGCGGGCGCGTGATAGCCGCCGCACACCACCAGCGCCTGCGCGCGGCCGGGTTCGCCCGGCTGCGCCATCGCCCAGGCGATCCAGCGCGCCATCATGGCTTCGCGCGCCTGGTTGCCCTGCGAGCCGCGGTCTTCGCCGCGCAGGTGGTCGAAGTAGGTCGAGAGGCGCTGCGCCAGCTCGGCCGCATCGCAGCCGTCCTCGAACAGGTGGTCCCACAGCGCATCACGGCCCTGCACCGAGAGCTTCTCCGTCAGCGCGCGCTCGTAGGCTTCGGCGCGTTCCTCGTGCTCGTGGTCGGCCACGTCGGCATAGCGGTTCTCCATGCGCGAGAAGGCGTCGTGCCAGGCCGGCAGGTCGATGAAGCGCACCGCGGCGCCGACTTCGCGCGCGACCTGCAGCGCCTGCCACTCGGGCGAATGCTCGGCAAAGGGCGACCACGAACCGCGGTGCGTGTCATCGCCCGAGAGATAGCTGTAGATCGCCACCGGCAGCCGGTGCGGCAGGTACAGCTCGTCGAGGCGTTCGTTGAAGTCGGCCGGGCCCTCGATCAGCACGTACGCGGGGCGCAGCGTGCGGATGCGCTCGGCCACCAGCCGCGCGCAGGCCGGGCTGTGGTGGCGCACGCCGACGATGTGAAGCGATTCGCTCATCCTCGTCACCGATGGCGCGCCAAGCGAAGCGAGGGCCCTTCGCGGAACACCGCGGAACCGGCTTTGCCGGGCCGCTGGTGTTGCCCCCTGCAAGGGGGTTGGCGAAGCGACACGGAGTGCGCGAAGCCTGGGGGTTTGCTCATGTCAAGGCAGGCGGTGGCGGGCGTCGTAGTACGCGCGCCAGTGCGAGCCGCTTCGCTTCGCCGCCTTCTGCTCGAAGTAGCGCCGCAGCTTGGCGCGGTCGTCGGCGTTGTCCTTCACCACCGTGCCGGCGATGCAGTCGACCAGGTCGGCCGGCGAGCCCTCGCGCTGTTCGAGGAACCATGCGCGCACGCCGACCGCATGCGCCACGTTCACCGCCTCGGCGGTGGACATCACGGCGGTGAGCCGGTCCATCGCCGCGTCGCCCGCGTTGCCGTTGTCGCCCTTCGCGGGTGCGCCGCGCAGGTCGCGGAAGGTGGACACCAGCAGCTCCAGCACGGGAGCGGGCACGGTCTTCGGAATGCCGCTCTGCGCGAGCAGCCGCGTGGACGATTCCTGCACCAGCGCCAGCTCGCGGTCGAAGTCGAGGATGGGGAACACCGTCTCGAAGTCGAAGCGCCGCTTCAGCGCCGCGCTCATCTCGTTGACGCCGCGGTCGCGCGTGTTGGCGGTGGCGATGATGTTGAAGCCCTCGCGCGCATAGAGCATGCCGTGCTCGCCCGACAGCTCGGGCACCGCCATCACGCGGTCCGACAGCATGCCCAGCAGGCAGTCCTGCACCTCCAGCGGCGCGCGGGTGATTTCCTCGAAGCGCACCACCTGGCCCTGCTGCATGCCGAGGTACAGCGGCGCCGGCACCATCGCGCGCGGGCTCGGGCCTTCGTTGATGAGCAGCGCGTAGTTCCAGCCGTACTTGATCTGGTCCTCGGTGATCGAGGCGCCGCCCTGGATGGTGAGCGTCGAGACGCCCGAGATGGCCGTGGCCAGCAGCTCCGACAGCATCGACTTCGCCGTGCCCGGCTCGCCCACCAGCATCAGCCCGCGGCCGGTGGCCAGGGTGACGAGCATGCGTTCGATGCTGGCCACGGGCGCGACGATCTTGGGTGCGATGCCGAGCGCCGCATCGCCAAGGATGAACGAGCGCGCGGCCTTCAGGCCCAGCACCCAGCCGGGCGGGCGCGGGTCGGTGTCCTGCGCGCGCAGCCGTGCGAGCTGTTCCGCGTAGAGGATCTCGGCCGGCGGGCGCTGCAGTTGCTGCGGCGCAGTGCCGGTGTCCTTGGTCGTGTTGTTGATGGCCATCTTTGATTCGGTCAGGTCAAGTTCGGGGAACACCGCGGAACCGGCTTTGCCGGGCCGCAGGTGTTGCCCCCTGCAAGGGGTTGGCGAAGCGACACGAAGTGCGCGAAGCCTGGGGGTGTACCTTATGCCGCCCGCAGGCCTTCCATGTCGCGGATGAGTTCGCTGGCGGAAATCGGGTCGAGCAGGTGCAGCGCCTCCGCATCCTGCATGTCGCCCCAGCCCGAGGGCTTGCCCACCTGCACCTGGCCCAGCTTCTGCTCGGGGTATTCGTCCACCATGCCGACGATGATGCCGGGGTCGAGGCTCAGCTCGATCACGCGGCTCGTGCCCAGCGGCTTGCTGAAGTACCAGATGCAGCCCGAGTCCTGCGCCTGGCCGCGCCGCCAGCCCTTGTTGGCCAGCCCCAGCACGCGGCCGGTGGGCACCTTGACGTCTTTCCAGCGCTCCAGCTTCAGGCTCTTCTTCTCCTCGTCGGACAGCGTGTAGACGTCGCGGCCGATCTGCGCGAAGGGCTGCAGCAGCTCGTAGTCGGCGAACACCTGGCCGAAGGCGGCGGCATCGGCGGCGGGCAGTTCCAGCGCGTGCGGCACGCCGATGCGGATGTTCTCGCCCACGGGCAGCTCGAACGGATCGTCTTCCGCGGTGGTGAAGCTGCCGTCTTCCGCCACGCGGAAGCAGGCCTGCAGCGTGCCGCCATAGCTGGCACCGCCTTCCACCGCGTACACCCCCCAGATCAGCCGCTGCACGATGTGGCGCACCAGCGGGTGCTCGACCAGGAAGGTGCGGAACACCTCGGGCGTCCAGCGGCGGCGTGCGCACATCGCCACCTCGAGGCGCAGCAGCTGCTGGCTGGCGATGGTGCGCACGTCCTTCTTCAGCAGCTTGAAGCGCTCGACCGCTTCCTTGCCCAGTTCGGCGTCGTCCGTCTTCTTGGGCTTGGGCAGGTCGGGCAGGCGCGCGCCGTCGGTGCCGTCGGCGCCGGTCTCGCGCACATAAGGCTTGAGCGACTCGTCGAAGCCGACCTTGAAGGCGCGCGGACCGAAGTCCAGCAGCATGGTGCCCTGTTCGTCGAGGCCGAGGTCGGGCGCGAGCCGGTCCTCGAGTTCCTCGGTGCTGAGGCCGCGCGCCTCGGCGATGGCGTCGATCTTCTCGCGCGCCTTGTCCTGCAGGCCCTTGAACTTGACCTTCTGCGCGATGCCGTTGAGCAGCATCAGCGCGACGTCGCTGCCGATGGCGGCCAGCACGTCGAGCCCGGTCACGGCGCGCGCATGCGCGGCCTCGCCGGGCCAGGCGCGGATGAAGGGCGTGAGCTTGCGCGCGGTGTCGTCGTTGCCCAGCAGGCCGAGCGTGGTGAGCGCCCAGCCTTCCTTGCTGGGGCCGCCGGCTTCGAGCCAGGCGGTGAAGGCGTCCCAGGCGAACTCGGCCAGCGAGCCGGGATCGCAGGCCTCCTTGGCCACGGCGATGCCGCCGTAGATTTCCTCGTTGGTCGGAAAGGTCAGCATCTGGCCCAGATGGTCGAGCGCGTCGTCGGGCAGCGCCTTGCCGTTTCGCAGCACGGGCCGGCGCCAACCGCGCGGCTGCCAGAACTCGGGCAGCTTCGCGCGCCGGGTGGGAAAGCGGTCGAGCGGGCTTTCGTCGAGCACGGCGCGCAGCGCTTCCACCACTTCGGGCTTGCCGTAGCGGCCGGCCACGTCGAGCAGCAGTGCCTCGTGGCCGTTGGCCTGCAGCAGGCGCAGAGCGGAACCCGCGCAGTCGCGCGCCTCGCCGGCCTTGCCGAGCGCCGGCGCGATCAGGCCGGCTGCGCTGTGCTCGGGATACTTCAGCAGCCATTCGCGGCCTTCGGCGCGCAGCGTCTTGAGCTTGGCGAAGGCGCGCGCGGCCGGCGCGGCCAACTCGACGGCGCCGTAGTTCAGGGCGTACGAGAGGTTGTCGGTGGGCTTGGATCGCACCATGGCCACCAGGCCGGGCAGCACCGCGAGGCCGTGGGTGGCCAGGATCAGGCCGATGCCGTCGCTTTCGGCCTCCCCCGCGACGGCGTTCCAGAACGGCACGCCGATCGCCGCCGGCAGCAGCGTAACGAAGCTCGCGTGGAAGTTGAACCAGTAGTAGCGGTCCTTCTTGCGCTCGGCCACCATCTCGCGCCAGCTGGCGACCAGCGCGCCGGCGTCGCCGGCCGCAACGGCCGCGGCGGCGGCCTTGGCGAATGGCACAAGGCTGTGCCTGCCCTTGTCGAAGCCCAGTTCGTCGAGCAGCACGTCGACGCTCTTGCGCGCGGCGTCGTGGCGACCCGTTTGCCATGAATTCACGCGCTGCGCGCTCTCGCGCTTGCCTTCGCCCCATCGCTCCACCGGTGCCAATGCCAGCGGCTCCAGCACCAGTGTGCCGGCCGCCTTCTTCTGCACCTTGGCGAGCCAGGGCGGCGCGGTCAGCACGCCGGGCAGTTCGCTCGCATCGGCCACCTCGGCGGGGCCGGCCAGGAGCGCCAGCTGCCGGTCGATCACCGCCTGTGCACCCGCATCGAGCCAGGGCCGCAAGGCCGGCAGGGATGCGCCATGCGCGCGCAGCAGCCGCGTGAGGCCGGGCGTGACGAGGTTGGCGTCCTTGCCACCGGCCGCGACGAGCCGCGACAGCGCGGGAATGGCCGCCATCGGCCAGCGGTCGACGGCCAGCGCCAGCCGCGCCAGCGCGCCCTTCGAACTGCCTGCCACGCGGGCCAGCGCCAGCACGGCTTCGGGCGTGCCGATGCAGGCCAGCGCGTCGCCCGCGTGGTCGTCCGCGGCGCCGCGCTCCAGCACCGGCACGGCATCCACGCCGCGCTCCTGCACCAGCGTGCTCGTCATGGAGCCGCTGCCCCAGAAGCCGCTCGAATAGCTCAGGCGGACCTTCGCGGCCAGCGCGATGGCGTCGGGGTCGGTGGCCGTCAGCAGCAGCCAGTGCGTGGTCTCGGGCGTGTTCTTGTCGGCCGCCAGCGTGTGCACGAGCGCGTTGGAGATTTCGGGGGCGTCGGGCAGCAGCATTGCCAGCGCGGGCTGGCGGGCCGGGTGAACCTTGGGAAGGCCGGCCTCGATGCGGTCGCGGCAGTCCTGCCAGACCTCGGGGGCGGCCAGTGACAGATGCGCGCGCAGCGCCTGTTCGCCCGTTCCCAGCGGACCGTAGTAGGAGCTGCCCATCTGGCGGGCGACGGCGGCGCAGAAGCTGTACCGGCGCTTCTTCGTCGCCCGGTCGTAGGTGGACTGCACTTCGATCTGCTGGGCGGCCAGCAGGATGTCGATGGTGTCCGGCAGTCCGTACTGCTTGACGAGGTAGTGCACCACCACTTCGCCCATCTCGTTCGCGTTGTAGTTGCCGCCGGTGCCCAGCGCGAACGCCAGCAGCAGGGTGTCGGCCTCGGCGTCGGCCGCGGGGGTGGGCTGCGTGCCGCGGTCGATCACGCGCTGGGCAACCGCGCGCAAGGCCGCGTCGGTGGCGCTCGTGTCGACGTCGAGGTCGAGCTTGCGCCGCACAGGCAGCCAGGCTGCGGCGGGGCTCGGCGTTTCGTCGAAGGGCTTTGGCGGAAAGCGCCGCGAAGGGAAGGCTGCGCGCTGCATGTCGGGCGACAGCCGGATGGGCTTGCCGGCGGCGAGCCAGGGCGGCGCGTCGCCGTCCGCGGGCGGCAGTTCGGCGGCGGGCGCTGCCAGGGCCGCGGACGACGCGGCCGGTGCATTGGCGCCCAGCTCCTTGGCGATGGCCTGGGCGTTCTTGGCCGGCGTGCAGCTGGTGCCCCAGCCGTACAGCAGGCCCGTGGACTGAAGCCGCTTGAAGGCGAGCGCCGCACCTTGCTCGCTCACGCCATGCTGGCGCTTGAGCGTTGCGGTGGAGAGCGTGTCGCTGGAGGTCAGCGTGCCGGTCTCGATCTGAGCGCGCACGGTTTCGAACACGCGGTCGGCCTGGCTGTCGATGCCTTCGGTGGGGGCGGCAGCCTCTGCGCTCGCGGCGGCCTTCGCGGCGGGCGGGGCCGCAGTCTTTTCCGTTGCCGTCTCGGCCTTCGGCTTCGCCTCGGTCTTGCCGATGGCCGTGCCGGCGGCCACGCCCACTTCGGCGTAGCCCTTGCCCGTCTTCTCGGCCACCAGCTTGGTCAGCGCGGTGGCGGCCTTGGTGGCGTCGGCGAACGACTTGGTCTGGCTCTGGCCCGCGGTGCCGATGCGGCCCCAACGGATGTTGAGTTCGGCGTCTACCTGCTCGACTTCCCAGAATTTGCTGGCGGTTCCCTCGATCAGTTCAAAGCGGCGCATGGAAAAAACATCCTCCTGTATGTTCGCCGCAGAGGATAAGGGGCCGGCGTGAAAGCTCGGCCCAGAGCAACGAGAAGATTTCGCTTCGCGCGTCGGTGGATACGAAAAAAATATTCACCTGCTTCGGGGTTGCCGATGGCGGCCCCGCAGCAGCGCCCGCCGGAGCGCCGCGCTCCGGAAGAAAAGATCAGACGAAGGGCCTGGCCTGCTGCTCCGCGCTGCCGGGCTCGGCGATGCGCCGGTGCTGCTCGGCCAGCCTGGGCGCCGGCATCACGCGCGACAGCGCCACCTGCATCTTGTTGCGCCATCCCGCGATCACGCCGCTTTCGCCGCGCATCATCGCCTCGAAGCCGGCCCGCGCCACCTCCGCCGGGTCGGCCTTGTCGCTCTGCTGGGCCACGCGCGTGTCGAGCATGTCGGCGCGCGCGAAGAAGTGGGTGTCGGTCACGCCCGGCATCAGGCAGGTGACCGAGACGCCGGTGCCCTTGAGCTCGTTGCGCAGGGCCATGGCGAACGAGTCGATGAAGGCCTTGCTGCCGTTGTAGACGGCCTGGAAGCTGCCCGGCTGGAACCCCGCGATCGACCCGGTGATCAGGATGCGCCCCTGCCCGGCCTCGCGCATGCCGCGGCCCACGCACTGCACGAGGTAGATGGTGCCGGTGATGTTGGTGTTGATGACATGCTGCACGTCGTGGAAGTCCTGATCGAGGAAGCCGTGGCCCAGCCCGTGCCCGGCGTTGGCGAACAGTGCCGCGATCGGCCGGCCTTCGGTGGCGGCGAGCAACGTGTCCACGCCGTCGCGGGTGGCGAAGTCGGCGCGCACCGCGGCCACATTGGCGCCGAGCACGCGCAGTTCGGTCTCGGCCTGTTCCAGCGGCTCGTCGGCACCGATCAACAGGTCGTGGCCGCGGCGCGCGGCCAGCAGCGCGAGCTGGAAGCCGATGCCGGACGAGGCGCCGGTCACCACGGCAAGGGGGCGGATGTCGTTGGGTTGCATGTCGGTCTCCTGATGAAGTGAATGAACCTTCTTGGACCACCCTAGGAACGCCGGCTTGCCGCACGCGTAGGAATCCGTCCCGACTGCCCGCCCGCCATGGCATGCGATTGCAGGCTTTTCCAGGGACAGCGCCTAGAACTCCGCCCCTTCGACCAGGAACCGCAGCCGCCGCACGCCCTGCCATTCGTCGGCATCGAGCCGGAACGCCAGCTTCACGCGCGGCGGCAGCGGCTCGGTGTGGCTGAACCAGATCGCGTCGATCGGCTGGCCCTGGTGCCTGAGTTTCAGCGACAGGTGCTTCTCGCCCACCAGCCGCTGCGACACCACCTCCACCTCTTCGCTGAAGGTCGGCGGCGCGAAGCCCTGGCCCCACACCTCGCGGTGCAGCGTGTCGACGAGGTCGATGCGCATGTACTCGCGCGAGATCGGTCCATCGGTCTCGATCTGCCGCGTGAGCGCGGCTTCGGCCAGCCATTCGCCGGCGACCTGCGCGAAGCCTTTCTCGAAGGTCTCGAAGTGCTCGCGCGCGACCGTGCAGCCGGCCGCCATCGCATGGCCGCCGAAGCGCAGCAGCACGCCCGGATGGCGCTTGGCCACGAGGTCGAGCGCATCGCGCAGGTGGAAGCCCGGAATCGATCGGCCCGAGCCTTTCAGCTCCTGCTCCTTGCCGGGCGCGCCGCTGGCGGCGAAGACAAAGGTCGGGCGGTGGAAGCGGTCCTTGATGCGCGAGGCCACGATGCCCACCACGCCCTCGTGGAAGCCCGCGTCGAACACGCTGATGGCCGGCGGCGGCGCTTCGATGCCCTCGCCATCGGTGGCGAACAGCGACTCTGCCAGCAGCAGCGCCTGGTCGCGCATGCCGCCCTCGATGTCGCGCCGCTCGCGGTTGATGCCGTCGAGCATGCGCGCGAGTTCCTCGGCGCGGCCCGCGTCGTCGGTCAGCAGGCATTCGATGCCCAGCGTCATGTCGGCCAGCCGGCCGGCGGCATTGATGCGCGGGCCGAGTGCGAAGCCGAAGTCGAAGGTGGTGGCGACGCAGGCATTGCGGCCCGCGGCCTTGAACAAGGCGGCAACGCCCGCAGGCATCGCACCGGCGCGGATGCGGCGCAGGCCCTGTGCCACGAGGCGGCGGTTGTTGGCGTCGAGCTTCACCACGTCGGCCACGGTGCCGAGTGCGACCAGCGGCAGCAGCGCGTCGAGCTTGGGTTGCGGTTTGCCTGCCCCCCGGCTTGCCACTTCGTGTGCTTCGCCACCCCCCGAGGGGGAGGCTGGCCCGCCTTGGGGCGGCCCGACGGCGGGCGCAGGCGTGTCGAACACACCACGCCTGCGCAGCTCGGAGCGCAGCGCGAGCAGCACGTAGAACATCACGCCGACACCAGCAATGCTCTTGCTCTCGAATTCGCAGCCAGGCTGGTTCGGATTCACCAGCACGTCGGCCGACGGCAGCTCGGGGCCGGGCAGGTGGTGGTCGGTCACCAGCACCTGCAGGCCGCGCACCTTGGCGGCGGCCACGCCTTCGACGCTGGCGATGCCGTTGTCGACGGTGATCAGCATGTCGGCGCCGCTGTCGGCCACGCGCTCGGCGATGGGCGGCGTGAGCCCGTAGCCGTCGACCACGCGGTCGGGCACGAGGTAGCTCACGTGCTTCGCGCCCAGCAGGCGCAGGCCGCGCACGCCGACCGCGCAGGCGGTGGCGCCGTCGCAGTCGTAGTCGGCGACGATGCACAGGCGCTTGTCCTGCGCGATGGCGTCTGCCAGCAGCACCGCGGCCTCGTGCGTGCCGCGCAGCGTGTCGGGCGCCAGCAGGCGCGCGAGGCCGTCATCGAGTTCTTCCTTGGCACGCACGCCGCGGGCGGCGAACAGCCGCGCGAGCAGCGGGTGCACGCCGGCTTGCTCCAGCGCCCAGACGGTGCGTGGCGGGATCTCCCTGGCGATGATTTTCATAGCGACTCCAGCACGACCGATGCGCGCTTGCGGTCGAACAGGCTCCTGGCCCAGCCAGCCAGGCCGCGCGGCTGCACGGTGTAGCGCTGCGCCGCGCGGTCGCCGCACAGCGTGAGGGACACCTCGGCGCCACCCGTGTAGCCGGCCAGCAGCGAGGCGACCGGGCCGGCGTCCAGCGCATGCCAGGCGGCAGCCCAGCCCATGCCGTCGTCGCGCAGGGCGGTTTCGCGCAGTGCATCGCTCACTGCCGGCACGGCTGCGGGCGCAACCTCGTGCTTCAGTGCGCCGGTGCCGCTGAGCCAGAAGGAGTTGATCGGCGGCACGCCGCGTGCGGCGCGGTCGTCGTTCACGCGCTGGGTGTACAGCAGCATCTGCATTTCGTTCTGCAGCCGGCGCAGCGGCCGTGCCGAGTCGCCGAGCGGCGACCACTGCGAGATCGGGTAGCCTACTGCGCGGTCGAGGGAGGCAGTGGCCAGGCCGTCGAAGATGGGGGCGCGTGCCAGCCATCGGCCGGGTACGGGGGAGGGGTGCAGCGCGATGCCGTCTTCCTCGAAGAAGGGGCGCGCGGCTTGCAGCAGCGCGGCCGATTCGGCGGCGTCGATCTCGATGGCGGACGGATCGCCCAGCACCACGTCGTCGATGCCGACCTGCCAGTTGCACAGCGTGACGAGGCCCCAGCCATCATGGTCGTTGGGCGCGGCGATGCCCAGTTGCCGCGCTTCGAGCGCAGCCCAGGGAATGCAGCCGTCGGCCGCGGCGATGCCCGCTGCCCGGGCCAGCGCGCGTTCGTGCGGAGGCGAGCGCGTGCTTTCGTCCTGCGTGTCGGTATCGGTAAGCGTGAGCCGCGCCAGCAAGGTTTCGAGATTGGGGAGCCGCAAGGTGGGCAGCGCAGCGCGGCATGCAGGGGAACCGCGGCCGGCAAAGGGAATCAACAGGTGACGTGGGAGGGTTTCGGCCATCTCCCTATTGTCCGGGAAGCCCCAAGGGAATCCGGGATGCCACAATTCCGCCGATGACCTACCCCCTCGCTCCTCACTTCGTGTATTCGCTGCCCCCCGAGGGTGGGCAAATTCCCCTTGAGGCGGCTCGGCGGGGAATTTGATGCGACTTCCCTATGAACTGCAGCTCGGCTGGCGCTACACGCGCGCAGGCCGGGCGACGCGGCGCAACGGCTTCATCTCCTTCATCTCCGGTGTCTCGATGCTCGGCATCGCGCTTGGCGTGGCGGCGCTGATCATTGTGCTCAGTGTGATGAACGGCTTCCAGAAGGAAGTGCGCGACCGCATGCTCGGCGTGGTGTCGCACATCGAGATCTTCTCGCGCGACGGCCAGGCGCTGCAGAGCCTCGACACGATCACGGCCGCTGCCCGCAAGAACCCCGAGGTGGTCGGCGCAGCGCCCTTCATCAACACGCAGGCGCTCATTGCGCGCGGCGAGGACATGAAGGGCACCATCGTGCGCGGCATCGATCCCAAGCTCGAGCCCGAAGTCACCGACATCAACGGCATCGCCTCCAAGGGCACCTTCGACAAGCTGGTGCCGGGCGAATTCGGCATCGTGCTCGGCGCGGAGCTGGCGCGTTCGCTCTTCGTGCAGCCGGGCGACCAGGTCACGCTGGTGGCGCCGGGCGGGCAGGTCACGCCGGCGGGCGTGGTGCCGCGCCTGAAGCAGTTCACCGTGGTCGGCACCTTCGACTCGGGCCACTACGAATACGACTCGGCGCTCGCCATGGTCCACGAGCAGGACGCGGCCAAGGTGTTCCGCCTCGAAGGGCCGACCGGCATCCGCCTGAAGCTCAAGAACCTCAACGAGGCACGCGACGTGGCCGACCAGCTGGCCGTGACGCTGCCGGGCGAGTTCCTCATCCGCGACTGGACGCGCCAGAACAAGACCTGGTTCGCGGCCGTGCAGGTCGAAAAACGCATGATGTTCATCATCCTCACGCTGATCGTGGCGGTGGCGGCCTTCAACCTGGTGTCCACGCTGGTGATGACCGTGACCGACAAGCGCGCCGACATCGCCATCCTGCGCACGCTGGGCAGTTCGCCGCGCAGCATCATGGGCATCTTCGTGGTGCAGGGCGCGATGGTGGGCGTGATCGGCACCGTGGCCGGCCTGCTGCTGGGCCTGGGCATCGCCTACAACATCGACGTGATCGTGCCCTTCCTGGAGCAGCTGTTCCATGCGAGCTTCCTGCCGAAGGACATCTACCTGATCAGCAAGATGCCGAGCGATCCGCAGCAAAGCGACATCGTGCCGATCGCGATCATTTCCCTGGTGCTGGCCTTCGTCGCCACGCTGTACCCGAGCTGGCGCGCCAGCCGCGTGAACCCGGCCGAGGCGCTGCGCTATGAGTGAACTGACCCCCACGCTCGGCACTGTCGTGACCTCGCTGCCCTCCGAGGGGGCCGCTATTGGCTTGGGGCGGTCCGGCGCCAACAGTGTCGTTCTGAAGGCCCGCGGCCTCACCAAGCGGTTCCACGAGGGCAGGCTGGACCTGACCGTGCTGCACGGCGTGGACCTCGACGTGCACGCCGGCGAAACACTGGCCATCGTCGGCGCATCGGGCTCCGGCAAGAGCACGCTGCTGCACCTGATGGGCGGGCTCGATGCGCCCACGACGGGCAAGGTCGAGCTGCTCGGCAAGGACATCGCGCACGCCGACGCGGCCGAGCAGGGGCGGCTGCGCAACCAGCACCTGGGCTTCGTCTACCAGTTCCATCACCTGCTGCCCGAGTTCAGCGCGCTCGACAACGTGGCCATGCCGCTGAAGATCCGCCGCGTGGAGCCGCATGCGGCCGCGCAGTCGGCGGCGAAGATTCTCGAAAGCGTGGGCCTGGGCCAGCGTTTGCATCACCGTCCGGCCGAGCTGTCGGGCGGAGAGCGCCAGCGCGTGGCGATCGCGCGTGCGCTGGTCACGCAGCCGGCCTGCGTGCTGGCCGACGAGCCCACCGGCAACCTCGACCGCAGCACGGCGGACACGGTGTTCGCGCTCATGCTCGACCTCGCGCACCGGCATCGCACGGCGTTCGTGATGGTCACGCACGACCAGGACCTGGCGAAGCGCTGCGACCGGGTGCTGCAGTTGGTGGCGGGGCGGCTGGCGGGGTGATTCGGGCCGGCCTGGCACGACCGGCCCAATGCCGCGAAACTGGGGCTTGTCCGTCAAGACAGCCCGACAGTCCAAAACCACAGGAGCCTGCTTCATGCTGCCCATGTTCTCAATGGAATCCGAAGACGACACCAAGCCCGCGGCCACCGCCGAGCCGCGCAACTCCTACCTGGAGGAGAAGGCCTTCAAGTCGCGCACGCTGCTGATCTTCGGCACCGTCACAGATTCGGTGGCCGCCGATGTGACGCGCCGGCTCATTGCGCTCGATGCCGACAGCGCCGACAAGCCCATCGACATCCTCGTGAGTTCGCCCGGCGGGCACCTGGAGTCGGGCGATGCCATCCACGACATCGTGCGTTTCATCAGCGCGCCGGTGAACATGATCGGCACCGGCTGGGTCGGCAGCGCGGCCACGCACCTGTTCCTGGCCGTGCCGCGCGAGCGCCGCGTGTGCCTGCCCAACACGCGCTTCCTGATCCACCAGCCCAGCGGCGGCGCGGGCGGGCAGGCGACGGACATCGCAATCCAGGCGCAGGAAATCATCAAGGCCCGCCAGCGCATCGCGCACGAGATCGCGCGCGAGACCGGCAAGCCCATCGACGTGGTGCTGGCCGACATCGAGCGCGACCGCTGGCTGTCGGCTGCGGAGGCCGTGGAGTACGGCCTGGTCTCGCGCATCATCCAGCGCAAGACCGAGTTGAAGGGCTGAAGTCCGCTCCCGCGTCCTCAGGCCTTCGGCTTGTAGGCCACCACGTCGATCTCGACCTTGGCGTCGACCATCAGCCGCGCCTCGGTGGTCGAGCGCGCCGGCTTGTTCTCGCCGAAGTAGCCCATGTAGATGCGGTTGAAGGCACCAAAGTCGCGCGCGTCCTGCAGCCAGACAGTGCTCTTGCACACGTCGTCGAGCGTGGCGCCGGCCAGCGCGAGCACGGTCTTGAGGTTTTCCATCACCTGGCGCGTCTGCGCCTCGATGCCGCCCACCACGATCTCACCATCCTTGTTCGCCGGTACCTGGCCCGACACGTAGATGAAGTCGCCGGCGCGCACGGCCGGGGAGAAGGGGCGGGCCTGGCGGTCGGACGCGACGGGCGGGGCGCCGAGGTATTCGAGGGGCATGGAGACTCCTGAGAGGTGAAGAGTAGTGAAGGAAGGAGAGTCGCGAGTATCGCGCTCAATCTGAAAATCTCTTTCAGAGTAACCCTTAATCGAGGGTTAACACGGATGATTTGGCATGAATACTGCTTCAAAGTCCAGGCCGAAGAGAAATTTTCTTTCACAAACTCGCACGCCCCATGAAGGAGTTCCCCATGCCCCACGTCGGTCCTGTTGTCCAGCGCCTGCCCAAGCTGTCGAAGCGCAGCCTGCTGGGAGCTTCCCTGCTCGCGATGCTGTGCGCCGCGCTGCCCCATCAGCAGGTCCACGCCCAGGGCCCGCGCAACTTCGCCACGCTGGCGATGGTGGCCGAGCCGCAGACGCTCGACCCGATGGCCTCCACGGCCGACCTGGTCGGAACCATCATGCAGCACGTGTACGAGACGCTCTACACCTTCGACGCCAAGTGGAGCGTGGTGCCGATGCTGGCCGAAGGCATGCCGAAGATCTCGGCCGACGGCAAGACCTACGCCATCACCCTGCGCAAGGGCGTGATGCTGCACAACGGCCACGAACTCACGGCTGACGATGTGGTGGCCAGCCTGCAGCGCTGGATGGACCAGTCGCCGCGCGGCAAGGCCGTGGGCAAGGAGGTCGCCAGCCTCAAGGCCAAGGGCCCGCTGGCGGTCGAAGTCGTGCTGAAGGAGCCTTATGCACCGCTGCTGTCGCAGCTCGCGCTGCCCAGCGGCATGGCCGCGATCATGGCCAAGGATTCCATCGCCTCGCCGCTGAAGGACTTCGTCGGCACCGGCCCCTACAAGTTCAAGGAACGCCGCCCCGACCAGTTCGTGCTGCTCACGCGCTTCGACAAGTACAGCGCGCGCAAGGAACCGGCGAGCGGTTACGGCGGCAAGCGCGAAGCGGCGATCGAGGAGCTGCGCTTCGTGCCCGTGCCCAACGCCAGCACGCGTGTCGAAGGCGCGCTGGCCGGCCAGTACGACTTTGCCGACCTGCTGCCGGTGGAAGCACTGCCGCGCCTGGAGAAGTCGGGCGGCAAGACGGTGCCGATCATGACGCCCTCGTTCGGCTTCCCGTACCTCGTGCTCAACACCAAGGAAGGCGTGGCCGCCAGCCAGCCGGTGCGCCAGGCGATCCAGACCGCGCTCGGCGAAGGCGAGATGCTCGCGGCCGGCTTCGGCGACACGCGCTTCTTCGTGGCCGAAGGCAACCATTTCCCGAAGGGCTCGCCGTTCTATTCGGCGGCCGGTGCCGACCAGTACAACCAGCGCAACGCCGCCAAGGCGAAGGAGGCCGCGGCCAAGGCTGGCTACAAGGGCGAGCCGATCCGCGTGCTCACCAGCCGCCAGTACGACTTCCACTACAACATGGCGCTGCTGATGGCCGAGCAGCTCAAGCGTGCCGGCTTCAAGGTCGACCTGAACGTGGTCGACTGGGCCACGCTGGTGCAGCGCCGCAACGACCCCAAGCTGTGGGACATCTACGTCACGCATTCGGGCCAGTTCCCCGAGCCGATGCTCTCGCCGCCGCAGCTCGGCGACGGCGCACCCGGCTGGTGGGACACGCCCGCCAAGAAGACGGCGCTGCAGGCCTTCAACGTCGAGAGCGACCCTGCCAAGCGCGGCGCACTGTGGGGCAAGGTGCAGCAGGTGGTCTACGACGAGGTGCCGTACATCAACGTCGGCAAGTTCAACGGCCTGTCGGCAAGGAGCCCGGCGCTGGACAACTACCAGCCCGCGACCTGGCCGTTCTTCTGGAACGCCCGGATCAAGTAAGTAACGAGGCCGTTGAAGCAATAACCGCCCCATGATCCGCTACATCGCTTCCCGCGCCGCAGGCATGCTCGTCGTGCTCGCCATCGTGGCCGTGCTCGTCTTCGTGCTCACGCGCGCCGCATCGGGCGACCCGGTCTCGGTGCTGCTGGGCGACCAGGCCACCGCGGCCGACATCGCCCGCGTGCAGAAGGAGTACGGCCTCGACAAGCCGCTGCCCGTGCAGTTCGGCTACTGGCTGCGCGAGGTGCTGCAGGGCAATCTCGGCACCTCGATCTTCCTGCAGCGTCCCGTGACGCAGGCGCTGTGGGAGCGCTCCGAACCCACCACGCTGCTCGCGCTGATGGCCGTGGCCATCGCCGCGCTGATCGGCGTGCCCTGCGGCATCGTCTCGGCCGTGTTCCGCGGGCGCGTGGTCGACCAGCTGTTCACCGGCATCGCGATGCTGGGCGCGAGCATTCCGAGTTTCTGGCTGGGCATCGTGCTGATCCAGATCTTCGCGGTGTCGTTCGGCTGGTTCCCGGTGTCGGGCTACGGCGCGCCCGATGCGGCGCTGGCCGAGCGGCTGCAGGCGCTGGTGCTGCCGGCCACGGTGCTGGGCCTCTTGAACTCGGCGCTCATCATCCGCTTCACGCGCGCCTCGATGCTCGACGTGCTCGGCGAAGACTATGTGCGCACGGCGCGCTCCAAGGGCCTGAGCGAAAGCACGGTGGTGCTCAAGCATGCGCTGCGCAATGCGCTGGTGCCCATCGTCACGGTGATCGGCCTCACGGTCGCGCTGATGATCGGCGGCGCCGTCATCACCGAGACCGTGTTCGGCCTGCCCGGCGTGGGCAACCTGGTGGTCAGCGCCGTGCTGCGGCGCGACTACCCCGTCATTCAAGGTGCATTGCTCGTGATCGCCGCGATCTATGTGCTCATCAATTTCTCGATCGACCTGCTGTACGCAGTGGTCGATCCGCGCGTGAAGGTCTGAGCGATGCGCATGCCTCGAATGCTCCGCCAGCTGATGCATCGCCGCATCGTGATGGTTTCCGCTCTGGTGCTGCTGGTGATCGCCATCCTGGCGATCGGCGCTCCGCTGTTCGCCTCCATCGATCCCAACGACACGGCGGTGCTGCAGCGCCTGAAGGCGCCGAGCGCCGAGCACCTGCTCGGCACCGACGAACTGGGCCGCGACCTGTATTCGCGCATCGTGCACGGCGCGCGCTACTCGCTAGCCATCGCTGCGCTCACGGCGCTGGGTGCCGTTATCGCCGGCACGGTGCTGGGCCTGATGGCCGGCTTCTTCCGCCGGCTCGACGCGCCGCTGATGCGCGTGGTCGACGCGATGATGTCCTTCCCCGACATCCTGCTGGCCATTGCGCTGGTGGCGATCCTCGGGCCGTCGCTCATCAACACGGTGCTTGCGCTGGTGCTGGTCTACACGCCGCGTGTGGCGCGGGTGGTGCGGGCCTCGACGCTGGTGGTGCGCGAACTGCTGTTTGTCGAAGCGGTGCGTGCGCTGGGTGTGCGCACCTCGCGCATCCTGTGGCGGCACATCTTGCCGAACCTGATGTCGCCGATCCTGGTGCAGGTGTCGTTCATCTTCGCCTACGCCATCCTGGCCGAAGCGGGTCTGTCGTTCCTCGGCGTCGGCGTGCCGCCCGAGATCCCGACCTGGGGCACCATGGTCGCGGGCAGCCAGCAGTACGCGCACCAAGCCTTCTGGGTGGTGCTGTTCCCGGGGCTTGCGATCATCTTCACGGCGCTGTCGCTGCAACTGCTGGGCGACGGTGTGCGCGACCTGCTCGACCCGAAGCTCAAGAAGACATCGTGATGACGAACGCCAATCAAACACCACGTCTCACGGTCAGCAACCTGAGCACCAGCTTCCCCACCGAAGACGGCCTCGTGCGTTCGGTGGCCGACGTGAGCTTCTCCATCCAGCCCGGCAAGACCACCGCGCTGGTCGGTGAATCGGGCTCGGGCAAGTCGGTGACCAGCCTCACGCTGATGCGCCTTCTGCCCAAGACCGCGAACGCGCAGGTCAGCGGCAGCGCCGCGTTCGTGACGCGCGAAGGCAAGACGCTCGACCTGCTGCAGATCGGCGAACGCGAGATGCGGTCGCTGCGCGGCAACCAGCTGTCGATGATCTTCCAGGAGCCGATGACCAGCCTGAACCCGGTGTTCACCATCGGCGAGCAGATCGCCGAGAGCGTGCGCCTGCACAAGGGCCTCGATCGCAAGGCTGCTTTGGCGCATGCGCTGCGCATGCTCGAATTGGTCGAGATCCCGGCCGCAGCGCAGCGCATCCACGAGTACCCGCACCAGCTCTCGGGCGGCATGCGCCAGCGCGTGATGATCGCGCTGGCCATGGCCTGCGACCCGACGCTGCTGATCGCCGACGAGCCCACCACCGCGCTCGACGTGACCATCCAGGCGCAGATCCTCGAACTCATGCGCCGGCTGCAGGCCGAAACGGGCATGAGCATCCTGTTCATCACGCACAACCTCGGCGTGGTCGCGCACCATGCCGACGACGTGGTGGTGCTGTATGCGGGCCGCGTGGTCGAGAGCGCGCCCGTGCGGCCGCTGTTCGCGCAGCCCGAGCATCCGTACACGCAGGGCCTGCTGGCCTGCCTGCCGGGCAAGGCGCGGCTGCCGGGGCAGCCCAAGCCGAAGCGGCTGTTCGCGATTCGCGGGCAGGTGTCGAGCCCACTCGCGCCGCCGCCCGGCTGCGCCTTCGAGCCGCGCTGCGACCAGGCGCTGCCCGAATGCAGCACCGCGATGCCGCCGCTGATCGAAACACACCACGGCCGCCAGGCCCGCTGCATCCGCGTGCAGCCAGCGCAACCCCTGAAGAGGGTCGCATGAGAAGCGCACTGCCTGGCGTGTTGCTCCTTCCCCTTCCGGGGGAAGGCTGGGATGGGGGCAAGCGGCGTTCGTTCGGCGCAGTGCTCCATCCAGTGCCGTCGTGCCCCCACCCCAACCCTCCCCCGAAAGGGGAGGGAGCCAATACAAAACACCCACGATGACCACCGCCGTCCCCCTCATCGAAGTCCGCGGACTCAAGAAGTACTTCGGCAGCAGCGATCGCCCCGTGCGCGCGGTCGACGACGTGTCGTTCGCGATCCGGCACGGCGAGACGCTGGGCCTCGTCGGCGAATCGGGCTCGGGCAAGAGCACCATCGGCCGCACCGTGCTGCGCCTGCTCGAACGCACGAGCGGCCAGGTGCTGTACCGCGGCGACGACATCGGCACGCTGACGGGCGAACGCATGCGCAAGCTGCGCAGCAAGCTGCAGATCATCTTCCAGGACCCGTATGCCAGCCTGAACCCCAAGATGCGCATCAGCGCCATCCTCGGCGAGGCGCTGTCCACGCACGGCCTGCACAAGGGTGCGGCAGCACGCGACAAGCGCATTGCCGAGCTGCTCGAAACCGTGGGCCTGCGCGCCGAGCATGCGAGCCGCTTTCCGCACGAGTTCTCGGGTGGGCAGCGCCAGCGCATCGGCGTGGCGCGCGCTCTCGCGGTGGAGCCCGAATTCATCGTGGCCGACGAGCCGCTGTCGGCGCTCGACGTGTCGATCCAGTCGCAGGTCATCAACCTGCTGGCCGACCTGCGCGAGCGGCTGGGCCTGACGATGCTCTTCATCTCGCACGACCTCGACGTGGTCGAGTACCTGTGCGACCGCGTGGTGGTGCTGTACCTCGGCAAGGTGATGGAAGTCGCCACCACCGACGAGCTGTTCGCCCGACCCTCGCACCCCTACACCCAGGCGCTGCTGGCTGCGAGCCCGAAGCCCGACCCGGAGGTCGCGACCGAGCGCATCGCGCTGAAGGGCGACATTCCCAGCCCCATCTCGCCGCCCTCGGGCTGCGTGTTCCGCACGCGCTGTCCGCACGCCATCGAGGCCTGTGCGCAAACGGTGCCGCCGCTCGACGAGATTTCCGCCGGACACTACAGCGCCTGCATCCGCAAGGAATTGCTCTCCAACATTGCCGCACGACCATGACCGATACCGCCACCACCGATTTCAACGACCCGCTGCTGAGCTGCAGTTTCAAGGGCTACCCGCGCACGCAGCCGCCGCGCCGCCGCAGCGAGATCGGCGCTGCCGGCTGGAACGTGCTGGCAGGCGACCTGCCGCTGCCGCTGGCCGTGCTCAAGCGCGAGGCGCTCGAGCACAACCTCGCGTGGATGCAGTCGCGCGTGCGCGAATGGGGCATCGACCTCGCACCGCACGGCAAGACCACCATGTCGCCGCAGCTGTTCCAGCGCCAGCTCGACGCCGGCGCCTGGGGCCTGACCTTCGCGACCGTCACGCAGCTTGCCGTGGGCGTGGCGGCCGGCGCGCGCCGCACGCTCATCGCCAACCAGGTGGTGAGCGACGAAGACCTCGCGGGCATCCAGCTGCTGCTGGCCGACCATGCCGACCTGCGCATCGTGTTCCTGGTCGATTCGCTGGCGCAGCTCGCGCTGATCGAGGACTGGTCATCGCGCCATCCTGCGAGCGAGCCTTTCGAGGTGATGATCGAGATCGGCGTCGACGGTGCACGCACCGGCTGCCGCACGCATGAAGAAGCCGTCACGCTGGCCACGCGGCTGCGCGCCAGCAGCGCCGCGAAGCTCGTCGGCATCGAGACCTACGAAGGGCAGGGTGCGACCGGCGCCAGCGAGCCCGACACGGCCTACGCCAAAACGTTGATGGACCGCGTGGAAGCCGTCGCCCGTCATTGCGACACCGAAAAACTTTTCGAGACCGACGAGGTGCTGGTGTCCGCAGGCGGCTCGGCCATCTTCGACCTCGTGGCCGGGCGTCTCAAGCCCGCGCTCGGCGCGCCGGTGCGCGGCCTGCTGCGCTCGGGCTGCTACGTCACGCACGACCACGGGTTCTACAAGCGCATGGTCAGCGCGGTGGACGAGCGCCTGGGCTGCGGCTGCGGCGAAAGCCTGGTGCCGGCGATGGAGGTCTGGGCCACGGTGCAGTCGCGCCCCGAGCCCGGCCTCGCGATCCTTGCCGTGGGCAAGCGCGACATCTCCTTCGACCTGTCGCTACCCGTGCCCATCGCGCGTGCCGCGCGCGGCGTGCTGCAGCCGCACGCCGTGCCCGCCGGCTGGAAGATCACCGCACTCAACGACCAGCATGCCTACCTGCGCTGGGACGCGGGCGAGGAAGCCGAGGCGCCCAAGGTCGGCGACCGCGTCGGCCTCGGCATTTCGCACCCCTGCACGACCTTCGATAAATGGCACTGGATGCCTGTCGTCGAACAGGACTACCGTGTGAGCGACGCTGTCGCCATGCACTTCTGAACACGCACCGATGACTCCTTCCCTGCTTCAGAAAATCGGCGAGATCCGCAGCGACGCCCCGGCGACGCGGCGCGCGATTCTCGACCTGATCCTCGAAGACCCCGACCGCGTGCTCGAGGAAAGCTTCGAGCAGCTGGCCGAACGCTCGCGCAGCTCGGTGCCGACCATCATGCGCACCTGCCGCGACCTCGGTTTTGCCGGGCTGCGCGAGTTCAAGCTCGCGCTCGCGCAGGAACTGGCGCTGGGCGGCTCGCCGCTGCACCGCCGCGTCAACATCGAGGATGCGGCCGACGAAGTGGTGGGCAAGATCGCGCGCAGCGCGGCGGCCTCGGTCTCGGGCGTGCGCGGCCAGCTCGACATGCAGGTGCTCGACGGTGCAGTGGCCGCCATCGCGGCCGCGCCGCACGTCGACCTGTATGGCGCGGGCGCCACCTCATGGTTCATGGCCAACGACCTGCAGGCCCGGCTATTCCGCCTCGGCCTGTCGGCCAACGCCTGGGCCGACTATCACCTGCAGCAGGTGGCCGGCGCGGCGCAGCGCCCGGGCGGCGTGGTCATCGCCATCTCGCACGTGGGCGGCATGCCCTCGCTGCTCGACGCGGTGGACATCGCGCGCGGGCAGGGTGCCAAGGTGGTCGCGATCACCCGGCCCGGCACGGCGCTGGCGGCCAAGGCCGACTTTCTGCTCGGACTCTCGGTGCCGGACGACGCGGTAATGCACGTGGGCATCGACGCCTACCTGACGCACCTCACGGCCATCGAGATCCTCACCGTGCTCGTGGCCCAGCGCCGCGGCGAGCCCGCAGTGCAGCGCCTGCAGCGCGCGCGCGAGGCCTTCCAGCGCCATGGCATCGACGCCACCACGCATCCACTGCAGAGCTGGGATGGCGGCGGCATCAGCGGGGGAGGGCGAGCATCGTGAGCCAGGATTCCAAAGCCATCCTGCTCGAGGCCGGCCTCGTGGTCGACGGCTCGGGCGGCCCCTCGTGGCCCGGCGACGTGCTGCTGCAGGCCGACCGCATCGTCGCGCTCGGCGAAGGCCTGCGCGGGCGGCTGCCCGACGGCCTCGCGCTGGCCGACGTCGAGATCGTCGACTGCCGCGCCAAGGTCATCGCGCCCGGCTTCATCGACGCGCACACGCACGACGACGCCATCGTGCTGCGCGACCCGCTGTGCCTGCCCAAGGTGTCGCAGGGCATCACCACGGTGGTCACGGGCAACTGCGGCATTTCGCTCGCGCCGTACCGCACGCCGCAATCGAAGCCGCCTCTTACGCTGCTGGGCGCCGATTCGTTCAAGCACGCGACCATGGCGGAATACCGCGCGGCCGTCGATGCGAGGCAGCCCGCGCTCAACGTGGCCGCACTGGTCGGCCACACCACGCTGCGTTTCGCGACCATGCAGGCGCTGGACCGTCCCGCCAGCGCCGACGAACTGGCGCGCATGGAAGCGCTGCTCGACAGTTGCATGGCCGACGGAGCGCACGGCATGTCGTCGGGCCTGTTCTACGAAGAAGCCTTTGCCGCGCCCGCCGAGGAGGTGACGGCGTTGGCGCGCGTCGTGGCCCGCCACGGCGGCGTCTACGCCACGCACCTGCGCAGCGAGATGCAGCAGATCATCGAGGCGCTGCACGAGGCCGGCGACTCGGCCTTCAGCGCCGGCGTGCCGCTCGTCATCTCGCACCACAAGTGCGCCGGGCCGGCCAACTGGGGCCGTACCAGGGAAACCCTGCCGCTGATCGAGTCGCTGGCGCGGCGCCAGAAGATCGCGATGGACGTCTACCCCTATGTGGCCGGCTCGACCGTGCTGCGCGAGGACCTGGTCGACGGCGTGATCGACGTGCTGCTCACCTGGTCCGACCCGCATCCCGAGATGATGGGCCGGCTCATTTCCGACATCGCGCGCGAATGGGGCACCACCGAGCAGGAGGCCTGCCTGCGCCTGAAACCGGGCGGCGCCTGCTATTTCCAGATGCAGGAGGAAGACGTGGAGCGCGTCATCGCGCACCCGCTCACCATGATCGGCAGCGACGGCCTGCCGCACGACCGCCATCCGCATCCGCGCCTCTGGGGCGCCTTTCCGCGCGTTTTTGCGCGCTATTGGCGTCAACGCCGCCTTTTCACACTTGAACAGGCAGTGCACAAGATGACCGGCATGACGGCGCGCAACCTGCGCATTGCCGAGCGCGGCCTGCTGCGCCCGGGCGCCATGGCCGACGTGGTGGTATTCGACCCCGAGACCATCGCCGACACCGCCACCTATGAGCAGCCGCACGGTGTGAGCCTGGGCGTGGAACGGGTGTTCGTGAACGGCGTGCTGGCCTATCGGGGCGGCGAGGCCGAAGCCCGGGTGCTTGCGCGGGCGGGCCGGATGCTGGCGCGGGGGGCCTGAAGAGCGGGGCGGGGCGCCATATCTGGCCGGGAATAACCTCAAGACCTCTAAAGTTCTAACACTCTCGGCAAAAATCAGTCAAACTTGTACATCTTATTGGCCGTCGAATTCCGACAGGAGCAAAGATGGACAAGGACGCTGAAGGCCTTGGTGCTGATTTCGAGCTGTGGCAGCAGCTCACGGACGACTACGAAGCCGCGTTGGGCGCCCTGGCCCGGGGCGAGCCGGGCGCGCGAGAGCGGGTGGTCCGGTTGTCGTTGGCACTTCAGCAACTGCATCCGGACCTCTCCCCCGTCGACCACGACTGCTGAGGCACCGCACAAGATCGGCAAGCTCAGTCCCGCGCCGGCTCCTCTTCCGCCTGTGCCTGGAACATGCGAGTGAAATCGCAGCACGCCTGCGCCAGCATCACGATGGACGAGGTGAGCGCGCTGCGGTGCTCGCCCTTGTGCATCGCCACGTAGCGCACCACGGGCAGGGCTGGCGCCACATCGATCACCGTCAGCATGCCGGCCGCCACCAGCGGCTGCAGGCATTGGCGCGGCAGGTAGCTCACGCCCAGTCCCGACACAGTGAGCCCGGTCAGCGCCACCAGGTTGCTCACCACGATCACGTTGGCGGGCTGCACGCCCTGCTCCTTCATCCAGGCGTCATAGGCGCGGCCGGTGCCCGAGTTGTTGCCCTGCACCAGCATGCGATGCCGCGCGAGCTCGTGCAGCCGCACGGTGCCGCCGGCCGGCACCACGCCGGGCTTGCACATCCATGCGCTCGTCACCTGGCCGATGGCCTTGTGCTGCAGCCGCGAGTCGGCGAAGGTGTCGGGCACGATGACGAGGTCGAGTTCGTCGGCCAGCAGCTTGTCGCGCAGCTGCAGGCTGTCGTCCACGTCGGGCTCGAGGATCACCTTGGGGTAGTGCTGCTGGATCAGGCCGACCAGCCGCGGCAGCCACGTCATGGCGGTCAGCTCGGTCACCCCGATGCGGATGCGCCGCTCCACCACGCCGGGCTTGCCGAACTGCTCGATGGCCGCGTCGCGCTGCGCCAGCAGCTTCTGTGCGAGCACGTACATCTCCTCGCCCTTCTCGGTGAGCCGCGCGGTGCGCTGGCTGCGGTCGAACAGCTCGGTGTCGAACAGCTGCTCCAGCTCGTGCACCCGCTTGGAAATGGCCGACTGCGAGGTGTTGAGCTGGTTGGCCGCCTGCGCAAAGCCGCCGAGGCGGGCGATCCAGTACAGGGCTTCGAGTTGCTTGAAGGTCATCACGATCGCGGCTCCATCGATATGTGATTGATAGAACGCTTTTATTCATGCGATTCGATCACAAAAAATCGCTTTTAGAAATTCATCGCGAAGCCGAAGATTCGCCCGAGCCAACGTCATCGACTCTTCAAGGAACCACCATGGACCTCAGGAAACTGCCTCTCGCACTCGGCCTCATCCTCGCTTTCGCCTGCGGCGCCGCCAGCGCACAGGACGGCGGCACCCTGCAGAAGATCAAGGAGAGCGGCACGATCCAGATCGGCGCGCGCGACAGCCAGATCCCGTTCTCGTACAAGCTCAGCGCCGACAGCGCACCCATCGGCTTCACCAACGACATCTGCCTGAAGATCGTCGACGCGGTGAAGGCCAAGCTTGGTCTCGCGAAGATCGAGGTGCGCTACACCATGCTGAATTCGACCAACCGCATCCCGCTGCTGCAGAACGGCACCGTCGACCTCGACTGCGCCACCACCACCAACACCACGCAGCGCCAGCAGCAGGTCGACTTCGCGCCCAGCCACTTCGTGACCAACATCACCGCCGCCGTGAAGAAGTCCTCGGGCATCAACGCGCTGGCCGACCTCAACGGCAAGAACGTGGCCACCGTCTCGGGCAGCACCTCGATCCAGCTGCTGCGCGGCGCGCGCAAGAGCGGCGCCATCGAAGTCAACGAGATCGCCGGCAAGGACACCTCCGACGGCTTCCTGCTGCTGTCCACCGGCCGCGCCGATGCCTACGTGCTCGACGACGTGCAACTCGCCGGCATGGTCGCCAGCGCGACCAACCCCGGCGACTACAAGCTGCTGAAGGAGTCGCTGCGCCAGGAGCCCTACGGGATCATGCTGCGCAAGGACGATCCGCAGTTCAAGGCGCTGGTCGACGAGACCGTCACCGGCCTGATGAAGTCGGGCGCCATCGAGCAGCTCTACACCAAGTGGTTCCTCTCGCCGATTCCACCGAAGAACGCGAACCTGAACTTCCCGATGTCGGACGCGGTGCGCGAGATCTACAAGAACCCCAACAACAAGGGCGTCTGAGCGATGGATTCCAAGCTGTCTTCGAACCACCCCCACGGACTGGCCTTCTCCGACGCGCTCATGCGCGAGGTGAAGAGCCGCTTCCTGCAGGTCGACCACGACCACCACGGCCGCGAACGCCTGTACTTCGACAACGCGGGCGGCTCCTTCCGCCTCAAGGCCGCGGCCGAGCGCTTCGCGCAGGTCGACGCCATTCCCGACAACGCCGAGCGCATCCACGCCACGGCCGTCGAGCTGCAGGACATCCAGGCCAAGGGAAGCGCCGACCTGCGCACCATCCTCAACGCCACCGGCGGCAGCGTGTACGCCTCGCTCACCGCATCGGGCGCCATGTTCGACATGGTGCGCGCGGTGGCCGAGAACGTGCCGGGCACGAACATGGTCACCACCGTGCTCGAGCACCCCTCGGCCTTCGACGCGATGAGCCTGTATGCCGAGCGCCTCGGCCGCGAGCTGCGCGTGGCGAAGAGCAATCCGGTGACCGGCGGCGTCGACGTGGACGAGATCGTGCGGCTGGTCGATGAGAGCACCTGCCTGCTCAACGTGATCTACGCGTCGAACATCTCGGGCGCCAAGCTCGACATGGCCGAGATCGTGCGCCGCGCGCGCGAGATCAAGCCCGACCTGTACATCCTGGTGGACGCCGTGCAGCACGCGCCGCACGGCCTCATCGACCTGCAGAAGACGCCGGTGGACGGCATCAACCTCGCGCCCTACAAGTTCTTCGGCTGCCGGGGCTCGGGGCTGTCATGGATGTCCGAGCGCGCGGCCGTGCTGCCGCACCACAAGCTCGCAGGCAAGAAGCCCGGCTACTGGGACCTGGGCAGCGCCGCGCCGTGGCAGTTCGCGGTGCTCACGGAAATCGTCGACTACGTGTGCTGGCTCGGCGGGCACTTCGTCGACGCCACCGACCGGCGCGCGTTGTTCTCGGCAGGCATCACGCACATCGAACTGCACGAGCGCGCGCTGCTGGCAGTGCTTCTGGACGGCAACGAAAACGCCACCGGCATGCGCAAGCTCGAGGGCGTCAATGTGTTCCTCGACTACCAGGACCTGAGCAAGCGCGACCTGATCCTGGGCATCGGCTTCGACCGCATCGACTGCACGCAAGCCGTGGTCGAGTACGGCTTGCGCGGCGTGACAGTCTACGAGCGCGTGGCGACCAGCATCTACTCGAAGCGCATGCTCGAATCCTTCGGGCTCGCGGGCACGGTGCGGGTGTCGCCGCTGCACTGCAACTCCATCGCGGATGTGGAGAAATTCCTGCGCATCACGCGGGAGATCGCCGCGGACATCTGACTGTCATGAAGCGCCATGTTCAGTAGTCGGCATGCTTTTGGCGGGGTACCGCCCTGCCAAGGCTACTGCACCGCGTCGTCCACGCTCCACGGCGCATACACCTGCGCCTTCAGGTCGGGCGAATCCACCTTGGCCAGCAGGTCGCGCACGCCGTCCTTCACGCGCGCCAGTGACAGGCGCGCGCCACGCACGCGCACATAGGCCGCAAAGTCGCACAGCGCCTCGATGCTGGTCGCGTCGAGGTCCGGCGACTCCTCCAGGCTCAGCACCATGCGTTGCAGGCCCGGCGTCGCGTCGATGCGCGCACGGATCGACGCAAATACCGCATCCGCATTGCCGAAGAACAGCGGCACCTCGGGTCGCGCGATGAGCACGCCCGGCGGCACCACGGCCTCGGGGTGGCGTGCCGTGTCGACGAAGTCATGGCTCCCGCCCAGCCGCCCGAGCCAGCTGACGGTGGTGCGCGAGAAGCCGCGCAGCAGCAGCAGCAGGCTCACGCCAATGGCAGCCAGCAAGCCGTCGAGCACACCCAGCAGCAGCACCGCGGCCACCGCCACCAATGCCACGAGCCGGTCGCGCCGCCACTGGAAGTACGGCCGCAGTGCTGCCGGGTTCAGCGTGTGACTCACCGCGTGGATCACGATGGCCGCCAGCAGCGGCTCCGGTGTGTGCGCGATCCACGGCAGCAGCGTCAGCACAGCCACCAGCACCACCAGCCCCGCCACGATGCCGGCCGCGCGGCTCTGCGCACCGGCCGATTCGTTGGCCGACGTGGCCGAGTAGCCCGCGCCCACCGGCATGCCCTGGAACAGCGCCGACAGCAGGTTCGCGCCACCGAGCGCCAGCAGGTCGCGGTTGGCCGACACGTTGTCGCCGTGGCGCATCGCGAAGGTGCGGATCGAGCCGTACGACTCGGCATAGAGGATCAGCGCCATCGCAAAGGCCAGCCCGCCGAGGCTCTGCCATTGCGAGCGGTCGAGCTGAGAAACGCCCGGGTGCGAGAAGTCGAGCGAGATCGGCCCCACCGACGCCACGCCCCAGGCATGGCACAGCCCGCTCACGTCGAGCGCGATGCCGGCCACGATCACGAGCAGCGCCGCCGGCACCGCGCGCCATCGCGCGAGGCCGCGCAGCAGCACGAGCGCTACCAGCGCCATGGCCGCCCCCGCAAGGCTCCAGTGCCGCCATTGGCCCGCGAGCCCCGCGGCGAGCCGGAAGAAATCGCTGTGCGCCGGCTGCACCGCCAGCACCTTGGGCAGCTGCTTGACCACGATGGTCAGCGCAAGCCCCAGCGCGAAGCCACGCAGCACCGGTTTGGCGATCAGGCTCGACACCGCACCGAGCCTGGCAATGCCGGCGATGACGAAGAACGCCCCGGCCAGCAGCACGATGCCCGCGCCCATCGCGAGCCGCGTGGCCGCATCGACACCCGTCACCGACATGGTGGCCGCGAACAGCACCGCGGCGGAAGACGAGGTGGCCGAGACGATCGCGAAGCGGCTGC